>NZ_JBAGBW010000025.1 GCF_039822205.1 Thermodesulfobium sp. 4217-1 | reverse complement strand
TAATAAATCAAGTCCTTGCTCTTTAATAATATGATACACTAATGCAAATATTTTTTTCAATTCTTCAAAACTATCTTTATAGTACTTTAAAGCTGCAAGCTTAAAGAAAAGACTTATATTTTCTCTTAATCCCTCTTCTATCATACTATTTGATAAATTCTTTGTATCAAATAGTATGTGTTTGAACTTTGGCAGGTATTCAAACAAGAAAGATAAGTCTTTATCTGATTTTATCGATTTAAATTGATCTGAAAATTCTTCTGGTATGTTCCACTTCTCCTTTCCTTGATAGAAGATTACAGGAATTATAGGTATCAAGTCTTTGTTTTGTTTTAGATTTGTCTCCCATGTAACTGTCATATAGCTTAGTATCTGAAGAAGTACAAATTTATCTAAAGCTGATTTGTGTTCAAATATCAGATAAAATTTAGACTCTTTTTCCTTGAACTTGCAATCAAAGGACAGGTCTAACTGATACTTCTTGTATCCCTTTGTTAGCTTTTCGTTGTCTATTAGCTTTACAGAATCTAAATCAATATGCTCTCTGATATCTTTTGGAAAGAACTTGTCTATAAAAGTTCTTGTATCCAGTTCATTTGAAAAAACCATCTTAAAGAACTTGTCATGTGCATCCTTAACGCCCTTTGCATCCTCTAAGAAATCAGCCAAACTGTATTACCCTCATTGATTAGTTTAAAGCAATATACCATAATTTGGTGAAATTTGACAATTTATTTATAAAGAAAAAACTCCTTTTTAAAGATTATTAAATATTGCAAGGTTTAGTTGATATCGAAGAATCGAAATAAGTCTAAGCTATTCACTTTTTCTAATTATTTATATAAAATAAAGCCATTTACATATTCGATAAGAAGAGGAGAAAGAGAGCTGATGGGAAAGAATTTTACAGATGGCTTGTACGATCCCTTTTTTGAACACGATGCTTGTGGAATAGGTTTTATTGCCAATATTAAAGGCAAGAAATCTTTTCAAATTGTTCAAAGCGCCCTGCAGATATTGATCAATTTAGATCATAGGGGCGCAAAGGGATGTGAAGAGAACACGGGTGACGGTGCGGGTTTGTTAGTCCAGATTCCGCACAAGTTTTTTAGGAAAAATGTGCCAGATCTTCCAGAAGAGGGAGATTATGCAGTTGCTCAGATATTCTTTCCAAGAGATGAGAACAGGATAACAGATTTTGAATCAAAATTTGAAAGAATTGTAAATGAAGCGGGTCAGAGTATTATTTCTTGGCGAAGGCTTGAGACTGATAATACTTCTTTGGGAAATGTTGCAAGGCTTGGAGAGCCAATAGTGAAGCAGGCCTTTATAAGAAAAGATAGTTCGACAAAAAGAGGAATGGATTTTGAAAGGAAGCTTTATCTTATTAGAAAAATGGCAGAAAAGGAAATAAAGTATGCCGATGAAGATAATTCTCTCTTTTATATATGCAGCCTATCTTCGCGAACAATTGTTTACAAAGGGATGCTCACACCAGATCAGGTGCCAGAATATTATAAAGATCTTCAGGATGCCGATTTTGAAAGTGCAATTGCAGTAGTGCATTCGAGATTTTCTACGAATACCCTTCCATCCTGGGAAAGGGCTCATCCATATAGATATCTAATTCACAATGGCGAGATAAATACCCTTAGAGGCAATGTGAACTGGATGAAAGCAAGAGAAAAGCTTTTTACTTCTAAAGTCTTTCCTGAGATTACTAAGTGTTTGCCCATTATAAATGAAGACGGATCTGATTCTCAGATGTTTGATAATTGTCTTGAGATGCTTTATCTTACGGGCAGAAGTTTACCTCATTCTGTTATGATGATGATACCAGAACCCTGGCAAAATCACGAGAGCATGGACGACAAAAAGAGGGCCTTTTATGAGTATCACAATTGTTTAATGGAACCATGGGACGGTCCCGCCTCAATAGTAGTGACGGATGGCTCGGTTATAGGTGCAGTCCTTGATAGGAACGGTCTAAGACCCTCAAGGTATTATGTAATGGACGACGATACAATTGTGCTTTCTTCAGAGGTTGGGGTGTGCGATATTGATCCAGAGAGGGTCATTCTGAAAGACAGGCTTAGACCTGGGAGAATGCTCTTGGTAGATACAGAACAGGGAAGAATAATCTCTGATGAAGAGCTTAAAAAAAGTATATCTGAAGAAAAACCTTATGGATCATGGATTAATGAGTATATGTTCACCCTTGATGATTGCAAGATAGGGTCTGATTCTGTATTAAAACAGAATTCAGATATGTCTTTAACTCAACTGCAACTTGCATTTGGATATACTTATGAGGACATAAAAAAGATTATAGAACCAATGGCCCTGCAAGGAGTCGAACCAGTAGGTTCAATGGGCTATGACTCGCCCCTTGCAGTTCTTTCAAATCAGGAGCAGCTTTTATACAATTATTTCAAACAACTCTTCGCACAGGTTACAAATCCACCGCTTGACGGCATCAGGGAAGAACTAATAACTGCTTCAGAAATGCTTCTGGGAAGCGAAGGCAATCTTATAGAGCCAAGACCAGAAGATTGCAGGTGTCTCTTGCTAAAGAATCCGATACTTACAAATACAGATATGCAAAAGATAAGATCTCTAGATCAAAGCACGCTAAAGTCTGAAACGGTTTCTATACTATTTGATAAAAATTTAGATCTACATGTCGCCCTTGATAATCTTTTTGAAAAAGTAGACGCATTAATTACAAAGGGGACAAATGTAATAATACTATCCGACATGGGTCTAAATGATAATCTTGTCCCAATCCCTGCTCTCCTTGCGCTGTCAGGCTTGAATCAGCACCTTATTAGGAAGGGCACAAGAACAAAGATTAGCATAGTGCTTGAATCAGCTGAGCCAAGAGAGGTTCATCATTTTGCATGTCTAATAGGATATGGTGCTAGTGCAATAAATCCATACCTTGTTTATGATACCTTGAAAGATATGCGTGAAAGATCTCTTTTGGACGTAGAATACGATTTGGCTGTAAAAAATTATGTTAAGGCTGCATTGAAAGGCGTAATGAAAGTTGCGTCCAAAATGGGTATCTCAACGCTCCAAAGTTATATGGGTGCGCAGATATTTGAGTGTGTGGGTATTGCTAAGGAAGTTATTGATAAATATTTTACAGGAACTCCATCAAGAATTGGCGGAATAAACCTGGATATCATCAAACAAGAAACTCTATTAAGATATGACAAAGCCTTCCTGCCAAATAATCAGGTGTTGCCTTCTGGGGGAATATACCAATATAGGGATGATGGAGAATACCATGCTTATAGGCCAGAAACGATATATCTCTTGCAAAGAGCGGTTACAGAGGGCGATTACAAAAAATTTAAAGCCTTTACTGCATCGTTGCATGAGGGGTGCAGTGCTATTCAGAATCTTAGAGGGCTTTTGAGGTTCAAAAAACAAAATAATCCAATTTCAATTGATGAAGTTGAAAGCGTAGAGTCCATTGTAAAAAGGTTTAAAACTGGAGCAATGAGCTATGGATCAATTTCAAAGGAGGCTCATGAGACTCTTGCCTTAGCTATGAATAAAATAGGCGGCAAGTCAAATACGGGCGAAGGCGGCGAAGACCCATCAAGATATACTCCAGATGAAAACGGCGATTCAAGAAATAGCGCTATAAAGCAGGTTGCATCTGCAAGATTTGGCGTGGATAGCCTTTACCTTTCAAGCGCGTCTGAAATCCAGATAAAAATGGCTCAAGGTGCAAAACCTGGTGAGGGTGGTCAGCTTCCTGGCAAAAAGGTTTATCCATGGGTAGCAAAAACAAGGTATTCTACTCCTGGGGTTGGACTTATTTCACCACCGCCACATCACGATATATACTCTATTGAAGATTTGGCCGAGCTTATCCACGATCTCAAGAATGCCAATCGAAAAGCAAGGATCAACGTAAAGCTTGTTTCCGAGGTGGGCGTTGGCACTATTGCTGCAGGGGTTGCGAAGGGTAAGGCAGATGTGGTATTGATATCGGGCTATGATGGAGGAACTGGCGCATCTCCCCGCTCGAGCATAAGACATGCAGGTTTACCATGGGAGCTTGGCTTGTCCGAAACTCATCAGACGCTTGTTTTGAATAACCTGAGAGATAGAATTACCGTTGAGACAGATGGGAAGCTTATGTCAGGCAGGGATATCGCAATTGCAGCAATGCTTGGGGCTGAAGAATTTGGGTTTGCTACTCTGCCGCTTGTGTCTCTTGGCTGCGTTATGATGAGAGTTTGTAACCTGGATACCTGTCCTGTGGGCGTAGCTACTCAAAACCCAGAACTTAGAAAGTATTTCAAGGGTAAACCCGAATACGTGATAAATCTGATGTATTTTCTTGCAACAGAACTTAGAGAGGTTATGGCCCAAATGGGATTCAAGACTATAAGCGAGATGGTGGGAAGAACTGATTGCCTTGAGAGCATCCAGACCGATCACTGGAAGGCAAAAACTCTATGTTTAAACCCAATTCTTGCAAAGCCTCCAGTCGAGCCCTCAGTTGGAAGATATTGCTCTATTAAGCAAGACCACTCAATTGAGAAGTCTTTGGATTACAATATTTTGTTGGATAGATGTAAAAATGCAATTGAAAATAAAGAGCCAGTCGAGCTTTCTTTACCTATAAAAAATACAAACAGAGTGGTAGGAACTATTCTGGGTAATGAAATAACCTCAAGACATGGTTTGAACGGTATGCCTGAAGATACGATAAAACTAAACTTTGTGGGTTCAGCAGGTCAAAGTTTTGGCGCCTTTTTGCCAGGGGGAGTAACCCTGACACTTGAAGGTGACTCAAATGATTATATAGCAAAAGGACTTAGCGGCGGCAAGATAATAGTATATCCCCCAAAAAATTCAAAATTTGTAGCACATGAAAATATAATTATAGGCAACGTGGCATTTTATGGAGCTACATCGGGGGAGGGATACATTAGAGGCGTTGCTGGCGAGAGATTTTGTGTGAGGAACTCTGGCGCACAGGTTGTAGTGGAAGGCGTAGGCGACCACGGATGTGAGTATATGACTGGCGGCGTGGTTGTCTGTATAGGATCAACTGGCAGAAACTTCGCAGCCGGGATGACTGGCGGTGTGGCTTATGTATACGACAAAAATGAAACTTTTAAGAGTAAGATTAATATAAATACCGTATATGTCGAGAATATAGAAAGCCCTTCTGAAGAGGAGAAAGTTAGAGCAATGCTTGAAAAGCATTTACTGTATACAGATTCATCTCTTGCTAAGGAGATCCTACAAGGTTGGGAATTGAACGTGAGAAGGTTTGTAAAAATAATACCAAAAGATTACAAGAGGATGCTTCTTTCAATTGATAGGGCTTATGCTGCTGGCTTTAGCGGTGACGATGCCTTGATGGAGGCTTTCTATGAAAATATCAAGGATATGTCAAGGGTTACGGGTAACTAATCAAAATTTAAGGAGGAAGTTATGGGCAAGATTGGAGCCTTTCTTGAACAAAAGAGATCCGTTCCCACTGAAAGGGAGCCTCTTGAGAGGATTAAAGATTATAACGAATTTAAGATACCTATGAGCGAAGAAGATATAAAGCTTCAAGCATCAAGATGTATGGATTGTGGCATACCTTTTTGTCACTCTGGCGTATTGCTTGGAGGGATGGCTGCGGGGTGTCCTATTCACAACCTTGTTCCTGAGTTCAACGATTTGATTTACAGAGGAGCATGGGAAGATGCATATAAGAGGCTTATTGCTACCAATAACTTTCCAGAATTTACAGGGAGAGTTTGTCCTGCTCCCTGTGAAGGTTCTTGCACTGAGGGCTTGAACTGGGAGAGCGTAACTATAAAGAACAATGAGTACTCTATTATAGAAAAGGCCTTTCTATCTGGGTTTGTGAAGAAAAAGGTTATCAAGAGAACTGGGAAAAGAGTAGCTGTGATCGGTTCTGGCCCATCAGGCCTTGCCTGTGCTGATACTTTGAACAGCTTTGGACATGAGGTCACAGTCTTCGAGAGGGCTGATAGAGTTGGAGGCCTTCTTATGTACGGCATACCGAATATGAAGCTTGATAAAAATATTGTAATGAGAAGAATAAATCTTATGCAGGAAGAGGGGGTCAAATTTTTTACAAATAAAGAGGTTGGAGTGGACCCATCTGCAAGAGATCTTCTAAACGAATTTGATAGCGTTGTACTTTGCTGCGGCGCCACCAGACCAAGAGATTTGAAGGTAGACGGGAGAGACCTGTCGGGAGCATACTTTGCTGTTGACTTTTTGAAGGCGAACACGAAGAGCCTCCTGGATAAAGATAACTCATCCTTGATATCCGCAAAAGACAAGAGCGTCGTAATAATAGGCGGAGGAGATACTGGCACAGACTGTGTGGCTACATCTATTAGGCATGGTTGTAGAGACGTTATACAAATTGAGATACTTCCAGAGCCGCCAAAATCAAGATCTCAAAGTAACCCATGGCCTGAGTGGCCAAAAGTTCTAAAGGTCGACTACGGGCAGGAAGAGAGGATAGCATTATTTGGGACAGATCCGAGAATCTATCTTACTACCGTAACGAGCTTTGAACCGGCAGAGGACAAAGTTAGCCTTGGATGGGTTAACACTGTTAAGGTAAAATGGGATAAGGACGAAAAAGGAAATTTTATTCCCAGGCACGTTGCAGGAAGTGAAGAAAGGTTGAGAGCAGATATTGTGCTGATTGCCATGGGTTTTTTGGGCCCAGAAGAAAGCATTATAAGAGAACTTTCTATAGAACAGGATCAAAGGTCAAATGTCAAGGCACAATTTGGAAAGTTTAGAACGAATGTCGAAAAGGTTTTCGCAGCAGGAGACATGAGAAGAGGACAGAGTCTGGTTGTTTGGGCTATCGCCGAAGGAAGAGGTGTTGCAAAGAGCGTGAACGAATACTTGATGACTAAATAATTTTTTAGCAATTTATTTAATTTTCTTGAATTTTTTGTAAATTGCAAATAATATAGTTTAATATGAGTAATATATATACGATAGGGAGTGTAATATGTCTGAAATTTCTATGAACGATCTGAAGAATGCTACAAACATTTTAATTGATGGAGCAGTCTATCAAGTGGTTTACTTTCAACACGCAAGAAAGGCGCAGGGAGCAGCCTATGTAAGAACGAAATTAAAGAATATGAAAACAGGTGCGGTGCTCGAAAAGACTTTTAGGTCTGAGGACAAGATTATAGAGGCAGATGTAGAGAGAAGGCCTTTTCAATTTCTTTACAAGTCGGGTGATTCTTTTCACTTTATGGATCTAAATAATTACGAACAGTGGGAGCTAAATAAAGATGTCCTTGGAAATGCTGTTAACTATCTTAAAGATCAGGAAAATGTCGATGCAATAGTGTATAATGATATGCTTTTGAGTATTGAGTTGCCGACTACCGTAGAGCTTGAAGTGGTTGAGACCGATCCTGGCGTAAGAGGTGATACTGCACAAGGAGGTTCGAAGCCTGCGACTCTTGAGACTGGAGCTGTTATAAGCGTGCCTTTATTTATAAATGTGGGAGATGTTGTAAGAGTGGACACTCGCACAAATCTTTATACTGAAAGGGTAAAGTCATGATAAACTTTGATCTTGAAGAAATCAAAGAGCTTATAAGGTCTATGCAGGAAAACTCAATTTCTGAACTCTATTTAGAGTCAGAAGGCATAAAACTTAATCTGAAAAGGGAATCCTTCGCTCAGTTGCAATCGGTTCTTGATATGCAAGAGAGCAATTTTTTGGAATCTGGTGATTCTAAGAAAGATTTTGCACAACAAAAATTAGAGGATCAATCTGGAGATGCTCATATAAAGTCTCCAATGGTCGGCACTTTTTATAGGGCGCCGTCACCGAATTCGCCTTCATTTGTGGAGGTAGGTGACTTTGTAAAAAAGGGTCAAGTAGTGTGCATCATTGAAGCTATGAAGCTTATGAACGAGATAGAATCTGAGGTACAAGGCGTGGTAAAAGAGATACTTGTCGAAAACGGAATGCCTGTTGAGTTTGGTCAGCCATTGATGGTCGTAAAACCAGAATAAATTTATTTGATTTTAATTATGATATTTTTAGAGGTGGATTAATGTACGAGTTGCAGTTGTATTTTATTTTATTTAATAGCTTTAACGATATAAATTCATGAAGAGAATATTGATATCGAACAGAGGCGAAATTGCACTGAGACTCATCAGGGCATTTAGGGAGTTTGGATATTTTTCTGTATTGGCCTATTCTGAGGCGGACAGATCTAGCTTGCCAGTTAAGTTGTCAGACGCAGCGATATGTATTGGCCCTCCTAGCGCAAAGGGAAGCTATTTAAACATACCTGCAATAATCTCTGCTATTGAGATAACTGGTTGTGACGCTGTGCATCCAGGGTATGGCTTTCTTGCTGAATCTCCTCAATTTGCAAGGGTATGTAAGGATGCAGGAATTATCTTTATAGGTCCATCTCCTGAGGCTATGGAGAAGGTTGGAGATAAGTCTGTTGCAAGATCTGTAGCCATGAGCGCCGGGGTGCCAGTAGTTCCTGGCTCAACAGGATTCGTTTCTTCAAAAGAAGACCTCCTTAGACTTGCAAAAGAAATAGGCTTTCCGCTGATATTGAAGGCGTCAGCAGGAGGCGGCGGAAAGGGCATGAGAATTGTCCAGAGCTTTAAAGAGCTTGATGATTCTTTCGACACTGCTTCGAACGAGGCTTTGACTGCTTTTGGAAATAGCAATTTATACCTTGAGAAATATGTTTCAGAGCCCAGACACATTGAGATACAATTTGCAAGGGACAAATTTGGCAATTGTATATCTCTGTTTGAAAGGGAGTGCTCGATCCAGAGGAAACATCAGAAGCTTATTGAAGAAAGTCCTTCTTGTGCTATCAGCCCCAAATTGAGAAAAGTTTTAAGCGATTCTGCCCTGGCTATCGCTAATCAAGTAGGCTATGTGGGGGTGGGAACCGCAGAATTCCTGGTTACGCCCGAAGAAATGTTTTATTTTATTGAGATAAACGCAAGAATACAGGTTGAGCATCCAGTTACGGAAATGGTTACAGGGGTAGACTTGGTAGAATTGCAACTTATAATTGCAGAAGATAGACCAATACCATTCTCTCAGGAAGACGTAAAAATCACAGGTCATGCTATAGAGTGTAGGATCAACGCAGAGGACCCCCGTAATAATTTCTGTCCATCTCCAGGCAGAGTAGATCAGTACATCCCTCCTGGTGGACCAGGTATCAGATGTGATAGCCATCTTTATTCGGGATTTAAGGTTGTCCCATATTATGATTCTTTGATTGCAAAGGTTATATCATATGCTCCCACCAGAGAACGAGCTATCAACAGAATGGAAAGGGCTTTGTATGAGATGACTATTGAAGGGATTTCAACTACGATAGACTTTCATAGAGAGGTCCTGAAGAATGCATTTTTTAGAAAAGGTGATTATTATACCAATTTTGTACAAAGAAGAATGGGCATAAAGTGAAAAAGCCTTTAAGATATTTAAGAGAAATAGTTTTAAAAATTTTGTATGAAATCGAGATGAATACTGAAAGCACGGTAGAGATGCTAATGCCAAGGTATAGCGAATATATGGAAAGCGAAGATTTTGAGTTTATAAAGATAAGGGCAGAAGGCATTACGACCAACAAAGAATCCATTGACAAAACCTTAGACGATCTTTCGATCGATTGGTCAACAGATAGAATGGTATTAACCGATAGGCTTATTATGGAAATGGCTATATTCGAATTAAATTTTCTAAAATTGTCACCATCGATAGCCATAAACGAGGCAGTTGAGCTCTCAAAAATTTATGGTACTGAAAAATCATATAAATTTGTTAACGGTATATTGTCTAAGGTGGTCACCATTAGCAGTCAAAATTCTTAGGTTAATGTTCTTAATGTATGGCTTTATTAAATTGCTCCATTTAGACGGGGTAATTTATAATATGTGCAAGACAATTCTTGCAGTTGCCAGAGGAGGAAGTTTATGCTCGCAAAGAGAATTATACCTTGCCTTGATGTAAAAGATGGCAGGGTTGTAAAAGGGGTAAGCTTTGTAAGCCTTAGAGACGCTGGAGATCCTGTTCTCCTTGCGAGAACGTATGACAGAGAGGGTGCAGACGAGCTTGTGTTTCTGGACATTACTGCATCAAAAGAAAAAAGAGATATAATGTTAAAAGTTGTCCAGGACGTGGCAAAAGAGGTTTTTATTCCATTCACTGTTGGCGGAGGCATAAAATCTCTTAAGGATATGGAAGATCTGCTTATGGCTGGTGCCGATAAAGTTTCAATAAATACCTCGGCCGTATTTGACCCAAAAATTATCACAGAAGGCGCTACCACTTTCGGAAGACAATTTATGGTAGTAGCGATAGACGCAAAAAGGGACGGGAAGTCGTTTAGGGTTTTTACTCATGGTGGATCCAGGCCTACCGAGCTTGATGCTGTTGAATGGGCAAAAGAGGTAGAGGACAGAGGCGCAGGAGAGATATTGCTAACCAGTATGGATCAGGATGGCAGAAAAACTGGTTATGATATTGAGCTTACAAAAGAGATTTCAGATGCTGTAAATATACCTGTGATAGCATCTGGCGGCGCTGGGACCATAGAACACGTGATAGAGGCTTTCAAAAAAACTCGTGCTACAGCAGCGCTACTTGCTAGTGTTCTTCATTTTGGCGAGATAAGAATTCAAGATATAAAGATTGCTATGCAAAGAGAAAAAATACCTGTAAGGCTTGATTGGTAAAGGAGGAGTTATGGAACTTGACAGATATGCTCAGATTGAGATGAAGGCAATATTTTCTGAAGAGAACAAGATTGGCCTTTGGATAGACATTGAGATGGCAGCCCTGAAGGCGTGGGAGTCAGAAGGGGTTGTGCCTGATGGCACTCACAAAGCAGTGCTCTCAAACGCAAAGGTAGACATAAAGAGAATGAAAGAGATAGAAAAGGTAGTTCACCATGAAATTATTGCATTTCTTACTGCCCTTGCAGAAAATGTAGGCGAAAGGAGCAGGTTTATTCATCTTGGACTTACATCATCAGACATCCTTGACACTGCAACCAGCTTACAGATAAAAGAGGCAAACGAGCTTATATATCAGGAGTTAGAAAAGCTGGAGGTCGTTTTAAGGGATCTGGTAATAAAAAATAAAGATATCCTTTGTGTCGGAAGGACACACGGAGTTCACGCTGAACCCGTTACCTTTGGCTTTAAGCTTGCTGGATATTTACTTGAGCTAAAAAGGAACAAAGAAAGGCTGCAGAATGCTTCAAAGGAAGCATCCGTAGGTAAGATTTCTGGTGCAGTTGGAACTTATGCGCATCTAAATCCAAACGTAGAAAAGTTTACTCTTCAGGACTTAGGCCTTAAGCCCCTGGAGGTTTCTACGCAGATCATACCAAGAGATATATTTGCAGGCGTTTTTTCCGCATGGACTTTAATTGGTGCCTTTATCGAAAGGCTTGCCCTTGAGATCAGACACCTTCAGAAAACTGAAGTCCTGGAAATGGAGGAACCCTTCTATGAAGGGCAGAAAGGATCTTCTGCTATGCCTCACAAGAGAAATCCAATATTGTGCGAGAGGCTTGACGGGATGTCAAGAATTCTAAGGGGCAACTTAATAGTATCCCTTGAAAACACTGCTCTCTGGCATGAAAGGGATATTTCGCACTCTTCTGTTGAAAGGATGATCATACCAGAAAGCGCTATACTGGTTCATTATATGATTAAGACTATGACAAGAATACTGACTGATTGTAGGATATACCCTGATAATATGATGGAGAATCTTAATTTCAGAGGTAAAATTATCTGTTCTCAAAGGCTTCTACTTGAACTGGTGAGAAAGGATATGCTTAGAGAAAAGGCTTATAAAATAGTCCAAACTCTTGCTATGAAGGCATTTAACGAAAAGATGAATTTCGAGCAGATTGTCAGAAATGATCCAGAAATAAAATCATATTTAAGCGAAGACGAGTTAAATGAGGTGTTTGACTATAGATACTTTGTTCGTTATGTGGACGAAATAATTTCAAGGGTAATATAGCTTTAAAAATTCTTAGGGTTGAGGAGCGAATGGCTTTTTTATGTAAGCTCTTATGCCTGTGACTATCGGAGGAGTAATTAGTGGAACTTTTGTATGAAGGCAAGGGAAAACAAGTTTTTTTGACAGATGATCCTGATATGGTGGTTTTTCATTTCAAGGATGAGGCTACTGCATTTGATGGAGTAAAAAAGGAATCTTTTGGTGGCAAAGGAGAGATGTGTGCTCAGATAACTGAAATGCTATTAACCCTTCTTGAAAAGAATGGGGTGAAGACCCACCTTGTAAAGAGGCTTTCTCCAAATGAAATGTTAGTCAAAAGGTGCTCTATGTTGCCCCTCGAGGTTGTAATAAGAAATTATTCTGCTGGCTCTATAGCCAAAAATCTGGGCCTAAAAAAGGGCATAAAGTTTCCATTTCCTATCAGGGATCTATTTTACAAAAGCGATGAACTCCACGATCCTATGCTAAACGACGACAGGGCGATAGCTCTCGGATTCGTCACGGCTAACGACCTTGAGGTCCTTTACAAGAGCGCGCTAAAGGTAAACGAGGTACTTTCAAACTTCTTGTTGGAAAAGGGCATTATACTTGCGGATTTCAAGCTTGAGTTCGGAAAGTTTAAGGATTCAATTCTGTTAGCTGACGAAATTACTCCTGATTCAATGAGACTCTGGGACAAGGATACCCTTGAGCCGTTTGACAAAGACAGGTTTAGATTCGATCTGGGTGACCTGCTTGCTGGGTATAGACTGTTTTTGGAAAAAATAAGCAAATAAAAACCTTGATATTTTAAAGATTGAATATATGACTATAGAAAGAGCTTCGTCTTTAGGTTTTTGTTATGGGGTCAGGCTTGCCCATCAGAAAGTTCTTGCGGCGTTGGAGAAATATCAAAGAGTGAATACGCTCGGGCCCCTAATTCACAACGAACGCGAAGTAAAAAGGCTTGCTCAGTTGGGCGCTACACCAATAAGCTCTCTTGATGAAGTTAGCGCTCCTGCAATAGTCTTGAGAACCCACGGTGTAAGGCGTGATGTGCTTGAGAGCGCAAAGAAACTGGGTATAGAGGTTATAGATGCGACATGTCCTCATGTGGCAAAGGCACAAAGCATCGCCTCTAAGTTCTACCTTGAAGGTTTTCGTGTGGTAATACTTGGTGAGATCGAGCATCCTGAGGTGCAGTCAATTTTGAGCTATGCACCCGATTCAAATGTTGTTAACGAAAATCTTGAAAAATTTAATTTTGATAAAAAAATTATAGAAAAAGTTGGGCTTCTATCGCAAACCACACAGCCAATTGAAAAATTGCAATCTCTTGCAGCAAGGCTGGTGGAGATCTCACAGGAGCTTGTGGTGGCGAATACAGTTTGCTTCGCTACCAGAAAGAGGCAGGAGGCTGCCAGGAATTTAGCAGGAAAGGTGGATGCGATGATTGTAATAGGCGGAAAAGAGAGTTCAAACACAAAAAAACTATACTTAGCATTGAGCTCATATAACATTGACGCATACAAAGTAGAAAGCGCATCTGATTTGCCTGAAAATATGTCAAAATATAAGAGCATCGGCATCACAGCGGGCGCTTCTACGCCCGAATGGATTATTGAAGAAGTAGAAAGTAGGTTAAGAAATTTATGAGAAAACTTTCCAGTGTAGTTCTGGCAGGTAGGGTGAACGTTGGAAAGTCTACCCTTTTTAACAGGCTACTAAAACAAAGCTATTCTATGGTCTCAAGCGTGCCTGGCACCACAAGAGATTTTCACGAGGGCATATTCAGATACACCGATGCGAGCGCATTGAACCTGATTGATCTGCCTGGCGTTCTTGAGGGGGATTACTTTTCTGAGCTTGCATTTGAGAAATCGCGAGAAGTTATAGAGAAGTCTGATCTAATTGTGCTGGTGGTAGATGCTAAGGGTCTAACCCAAATTGACGAAGAGATAGCTCTATATCTTAGGAAATTTAATAAGCCAATAATTCTTGTGGTGAACAAGTCTGAGGGTAAAACTGATATATCAGACTTTTATTCGCTTGGAATTGATGACATTGTGCCTATAAGCGCATATCATGGTTTGAACATTTATCAGCTTGAAGACTTGATATTTAGCAAGGTAACTGGTCAAAAGCTGGATACCCCCAATTCTATAGTTTTTGGCATATTTGGCATCCCTAACGTGGGGAAGTCATCTCTTGCCAATGCGATCTTGCAGGAGGAAAGGTTTATCGTCTCAGATCTTGTGGGGACCACAAGAGAGGTGGTAGCAAAGTCTTTCAGGAGGCTTGAAAAAAGCTGGCTTCTCCTGGATAGCGCAGGGATAAAGAGGAGGAAGGCCTACGACAAAGAACTTGATGGCCTTAGTGTCTCCAGGAGCATATCGGCTATGGGCGCTCCAATGGGAGTGCTTGTGGTGGACGCAAGCCGTCTTGTCACTCACCAGGACAAAAGAGTAGCAGACCTAATGCTTGAGAGAACTGGCGCCTCAGTGATTTTTGTGAATAAAAAAGATCTTATTCCAAAGTCATCTGTAGAAGTTATCTTTAACAACGTAAAAAATGATCTAAAGTTTATGGACTCTCCTATAATATTCGGATCTGCCTTAACAGGTGAAAACGTCCATCTTGTTCTGGAAAACCTAAAAGAGCTTTGGGAAAGGGCTATGAAGTCTTATTCGAAAAAGGACATCTTTGATGCCATAAAAGAAGCTGTTTCGAAAAGACCTACAACAGTCGAGAACAAATCCCTTATAATAAGAAATATCAGATTTGCATCGAAGTTTCCCTTGGTGATAGATATCAAGACAAACGTGCGCTCTGATCTTGTGCCAAAGTCTTATTTGAGATATCTTATAAGTACAGTGAAAAAGCAACTGGGTATGGGAGGCATAAACCTGAGAATGGACTTCAAAGACTAAGTATATGTTTTTTCAAAATATTTTTATTTATGCTTCTTTCTTGATACTCTCTTATTTAGTAGGCAGTTTGCCATTTTCTCATTGGGTAGCTCTTTCAAAGGGGCACGATCTTAGAAAGATAGGGAGTGGAAATACTGGGGCTACCAATGTGTATAGGACGCTTGGCTTAAAATTTGCCGTGTTTGCTGGATTTCTTGACGCTATGAAAGGCTTTTTGCCAGTTTTCTTGTCAAGATATATTTTTTTTGCAAACAACGAAATATTTGCGATTCTGGTAGGCGTGGCTGCCATATTTGGTCATATAAGCTCTCCTTTTATGAGGTTTAGAGGGGGAAAGGGCGTGGCCACTGCCGCAGGCGCTTTTTTGGGACTTGATCCAGGGGCGCTAACAGTTGGTTTTATAGTATGGTTTATGACGCTGAAGAGGACAAAGATAATGTCGCTTGCATCTATATTTGGCGCATCAAGCGTGCTAATATATGAAATATTGATAGGATCGATTTACCTTAAGACAGTTTCAATTGTTGCTTTTTTAATGATATTATTTAGACATAAAGATAATATCCAAAGATTAATAAAGGGCGAGGAGTTAAGGTTAAAGTGATAGCACTCATAGGTGCGGGAACATGGGGAACCTCAATTTCAACGGTTATTTCACAGAAAAGCGATGTAGTGATATTTGCAAGGGATGAAGAGACTGTAAAAAATATAAACACTATCCATGAGAACCTAAGATATCTAAAAGGCATAACGCTCCCTGCAAATATCAGTGCTACGACTGACATGAGCCTCTTGTCCAATGCTGAAGGCATAGTTTTTTCAGTGCCAGTTCAATCTATAAGGCAGGTAATACAAGATTACAAGATATTCTTTAAGGACTCAGTCAGAGTCTTAAATCTTGGCAAGGGGATAGAGATAAACACTATAAAAAGGGTTTCTGAAATATTTAAAGAGAATATGCCATCCTCGAAGTATTCGGTTCTTTCAGGGCCAAATTTCGCTAGAGAAGTGGCTCTAAAAGAGTTTTGTGCAACTGTGATCGCATCAGACTTTGAAGAAGAGAGCGAATATTGGCAAAAACTATTGATCTCTCAGTACTTTAGAGTGTATACTACAAGCGATGTGGTGGGAGTTGAGATTTCGGGAGGATTGAAAAACGTGATTGCTATTGCGGCAGGAGTTGTTAAGGGGTTAAATTATGGCGACAATTCGAAGGCTGCTCTTATTACGAGAGGTTTGGCTGAGATTACAAGACTTGGCTTGAAGCTTGGGGCAAAGCAAGAAACCTTTTTTGGGCTATCAGGCGTAGGGGATCTGTTGTTAAGTTGTACCTCTTTTCAGAGTAGAAATTTTAGAGCTGGTGCGCTTCTTGCTGATGGTTACTCTTTGGAAGATATAAAGAAAAAATTAGGGAGCGTTATAGAGGGGATTTATACTTCTGAAGCTGCCCTAAGGTTATCCACGCTATTGGGCATTGACATGCCCATAACTAAACAGGTTTGTTCAATCTTGAGTGGAGATGTTTCAATACGAGATGCCATTGATCTATTGACTTCTCGCAGACCACTTAAAGAATTTTATTAATTTTTTTGAAAGGAGGTGAATTTTTTGAGAAAATCAGATCTTATTAGTGCAGTTGCTGAAAAGTGCAAGGGCATGACGAAGAAGGATTGTGCAGTTGTAGTAGAAGCCGTTTTTGATTCTGTTAAAGATGCTCTTAAAAAGGGCGAGAAGGTTCAGCTTATTGGTTTCGGTACCTTTGAGGTGAGAGAAAGAAAAGAGCGCAAAGGCAGAAACCCAAGGAGCAAGGAAGAGATAATCATTCCTGCTATGAGGACGCCTGGATTTAAGGCTGGGAAGGCTTTGAAAGAAGTAGTTCAGCCAAAAAAAGTTGAAAAAAAGCCTGTAAAGGGCGCAAAGAAAAAATAAATATCAAAAAAAGGAAAAGGAAGGTTTGCTTTCCTTTTCCTTTTAAATTTGCCAGCATGTTAAATTTATTGCACAAAACGCTTCGTTTTGCTATCATTCATAAATATGAGCATTTTTAAAAAGAAAGATAGTAAAATTTGCTATAGATGCAGCACACAAAATCCTCATGATGCATTTTTCTGCAGGAATTGCGGCGTGCCTCTGACAAGGGATGCGCTCTTTCAGGACTCTACGAAAAAGATGAAGCTAAGAAGAAACTCTATGGCTATGCCGTATGTTTTGTTCTTGATAGTCGCTCTGATAATCGGTCTTGCTGTGGGCTTGGTATCTTCTCTTAGCGTATTTAAAAAGTAACTGTTTAGCGAAATTTTCCGTCATTTCATAAAAAAGGGCATATTAAATTAGCTTTATTTCTATCTCTATGTTTGCCTCGAAAGTTCTTTCCCAGGGGAGGGAGAAATTTACATCTGTAATACTAAATTTTATTGGGCTGCACATCATAATCTCTTCTGAAATTCCAGGGAAGTATTGAAAGAATATGTTTTTTGCTATGTTTATGCTATCTTGTGTCATCTTGAAATTTGATTGGTTGTTTTCTATCAATATATTGTTTATCTGTGGTCTTATGACGTTCTGATAGTAATAGTCGTATATTATTCTCTCTATCAGAAATCTAAAATTTTCTTTGAAATTTCTGCCTGACAGGTAGCTGACTGCTTGTGAGATAGCCGTCCCTGTGGTATTAGCCGCCGTATTCCAGCCTGCATAGGCGATAAGCCTAAATATTAGACCGCTTGAGAGCAAAAGCTTAAACATCTTCTCGTCCGTCATGTTCATATTTGACACGTCTGCAAACGCCACATTTTTTTTGTCGTTAATGAGAGACCTTACTTTGCCAAAAGCTGTTTGCTCATATCCTGACTTGCCAAAGACTACCATATAAAAATTTGGATTTGTGTCGTTTAACTTTAGTTGTAGGAGGTTTACCTGGGACAAAAGATTCTTTCCAAGAGCCACCGTTTCAAGGGGCATTACTTCCTCTTCTATCTCTTCTGGCACAAAAGTAGTTTTTACGCTTACATTGTCAGATTTGCCAAACCTTGTTACAAGAAGCATGCCTATTTCGTCTGAGCCCTGCACTATCTTGGTATTTTTTGTGGCGATCATGCTTAGCCTCTTCTTCTCTTCGTATGCCACGCCCTTGTCAGCTGAGTCATCCTGGGCCAGCACTAAGAGATCTACCTTTTTAGAACCATCTATCAACATCCTGTCAACAAAGTAGTTTATCTTTCTTGACTCTATATAGTCTTCTAATATGTCTGGCGGAACGTATGTCAAAAGAAGCTCTCTTTCATAAAAGTTTACAGGATCCTTAATATCGTCAACTGAAAACTTCATTATCTCTTCGATCTTTGTGGCGTAAAATAGCTCTTTGTCGTCCAAAACGGTAGGCATCAGCCTCATAAGAGACTTAAATAGATATACGCTGTCAAATATGTTTGAGCTCTTTAGATTAAGAAGTCTCCTTGTGTACCATATTGCATCATCTTGTGTCATCTGACTTTCTCTTGATGGGACAAGCCCTCCGAATATCATTGAGTCAGCACTTACTATGGCACAACTTGCCCAATTTTCTACTAAAAATGCCAATATATCCTGACTTGCAGCCTTTTTTCTTCTCTCAGAAAGCGTATCCTCTGGGGGGATCAATAGCTTTATCCCCAAAATATCTGCTAATCTTTTCGGATAGATATAGTTTGGCGGCCTGTTGTCCAGAGGCACATAACATGCATCTCTTGATGAAGCTATGCTAAAATCACTGAAGTATATATTATTTATTAGAGGTGATATCATAAGCATCTTTAGGAAATCTCTTCGAGAGAGAGAGGATTTTGAAAGGATTCTCTTTATAACGCTGTCTTCTCTTGGCGATTGCATAATGAGCCTACCTGTCTTTTTTGAGCTCGAAAGGCTCTTTCCAAAAGCTCAATTTGACGTCCTGGTAGGTGAAAGGTCAAAGGAAATATTTTTAACCTTGTCAAACGTAGACGAAGTATTTTTGTACACCTCTGAAAACAGGGGCATAAAGGGTAAGATTCCTTTGATAAAGACTATTTCAAAAAAAAGATACGACCTTGTCATTGACCTCAGACACTCCATTCTGCCTATATTTGTGCGTTCCAAACAAAAGATATTCACAACCTTTAAGCCAAAACTCCCTGGGATTCATGCAACCGAAGAACACCTAAGAAATATCTTTCACAAAGATGTAGAAAACATTAAATTCGATTACTCTAATAAGATTATAATTGACACTAAGACTATTATCAAGTTTAGCGACGTTTTTGACAAGATATTGGGTTCGGTTGGCATCGTGCCAGGCGCCACCTGGCAGCCTAAGGCATACAGTATCGATGGATTCGTCAAGGTCGCAAAGATGCTGAAAAATAATGGTTTGAATTTAGTTTTACTCGGATCAAGCGAGGAGATAGGTCTTTGTGATGAGATCTCAAAGGAAGTAGAATCGCTTAATCTTTGCGGCAAGACGAGCCTGATGGATTTGTTCTACATCATAAAAAATCTCTCAGCTCTTGTTACCAATGACTCAGGGCCTATGCACATAGCCTCTCTGCTAAATATCCCCACAGTTGCGCTCTTTGGACCGTCTGATGAGAGAAGATATAGGCCCTGGGGCAAAAAGCACAGCGTATTGATGCACAAGGAGATCTGCAGGGAGTGTCTTTATCAGAGATGTGATAAAGGGGGAAGGTGTATGAAGTTGATAACGCCTGATGAAATAGTCGATGCCACAATGGATATTTTAGGTCAATAACAATATGTTAATATGGAGTTAATGCTCAATTGCCCACTTGACAGATTTTTTTAATGTGTTATAAATTATGACAGTCAAAAATTAACTTTTTTCATTGACAACTGAATATTGTTTTGCTTCTCCCAAAGCTTTGGACGGCGTTAGCCTTCAAGGAGCCCTTTACAGATCTGTGCAATCTGCAAAAAAAGGAGGTGTATTCCCCCGAACGCGCGCAAGTAGTTCTGTAAAAAGGCTGATATATGAAACAAAAAAATTAATTTCCTAAAGGGGGAAATGCAAAGATGAAAAAATTAGCTATGTTTTTCGTAGTAGCATCACTTCTCGTCGCCCTTGCAGTTCCAGCTATGGCAGGACCATTCTCAGATGTACCAGCTAATTCTTGGGCATACAAAGCAGTGCAAGACTTAGCAGCAAAAGGATTGGTCATTGGTTATGGCGACGGAACATTCAGAGGCGACAGACTTGCCACTCGTTATGAGATGGCAATGGTAGTTGCAAGAATGCTCGACATGTATGAAAAAGGTCAGAATGCACAAGATCAAAAGATCCAGTTAAACGCTAACGACATCGCAACACTTATGAAGTTAGCAGAAGAGTTTAAATCAGAACTCGCATCGCTAAACGTCAGAGTCGCAGCGCTTGAGAAAAAAGCAGCTCTTGACACTGTTAACTTCACAGGAGATGCAAGATTTAGACTTGCAAGTGAAAAGGCAACCTATTATGCAATGAATAGCGGAACAATAGTTGCACCAGTAGCCAGCAACAATATTCCAGGCGGCGTTGGCGGAGAAGCACTTGCTACATCTACAACAGTGCCTGCTGACAAAAACAACGATACCTTTATGCGTTATAGAATTAGACTAAACGTTGCAGCACCAGTTGCTGACAACATCAGCTTCAATGCAAGGCTTACAATGCAGAAGAATGCAGGCGTAAACGGCACAGGAGACAACTCCAACCTGGTTACAGCTGCAAACACAGGCTATAATAACAACCAGAACACATTATTTGTAGAGAGATCATACATTGTATGGACTCTGAACCCATATCCTGTTACATTCGTTCTTGGTAGACTTCCTACTATGGATGCTGGCAGATATTACAATAATATCTTCCTTGATGCTTCAGTAGAAGGCGGCTTGGTAGCATTTGACCTTAGCAACTTCCTCCCATCAACATCAGTTTCAGCAGCATGGGTAAAGCTCTTTGATGATGGTTCTATTACATCTACTCAAGAGGCAAATGGTCTTAAGGACAAAGACGCATACATTTTGAACTTAAAGACAAAGCTCTTCAACACCTTTGGTTTAGAAGCTGACTACGGTAACGTAGACAAGTTAACTTATTTTGGCGGCCTTAATACCGTAAACGGCGTACAGTATACATCAGCTGCAAACGGCATCTATGGCAAGTATAGCTGGTGGACAGTAATTGGCAACTGGACCATGTATAACATAAATATGTGGGCAGGTTACAGTGGCACATCTACCGATATGCCATCAGCCACTGCTTCTGGTCCAGATCTTAGCAGCACAAGTACTGTAAACGGTGGCGTATGGAGAGTAGGAGCAACCATTCCTCTACCAGTCGGCGCACTTACAGGCGACTTTTGGTTTGGCAACAACAAGTGGTACAACCCATTCATTCTTAACACTATGGCATCTACAGACTATAAGGACTACTACAACGTATACTACACACTCCCAGTCGCAAATAACGCAACCTTAACCTTGAACTATGACTACTGGAAGGGCAAGCAGCCTTATAATATTAATAATGGCTACTACTATACCTTTAACCCAGATCAGGTTGACAAGGATCAAAGATACTACATTCAGATGGACGTAAAGTTCTAAAGAACTTTTTTAGCCCCCGAGAAATCGGGGGCTTTTTTAATATCAATAAATAAAAATATTTTTCCCCTAAGATTTTCTTATAGTACCCTCCTTCACGAATCCCCATTTTTGTGATAACATAAGTAAATTTATGGTATAAAGTGAGGGGCTATTTATTGAATAATCGCAGGATAATTCTTATTTTTTCGTTATTGTTCATAGTCGCATTAAGCTTATTTATCTCTGGATGCTCCCAGATAGGTATAACAAGCCCTGCGCTAAAGATAGCTATTGCAGTCCCTCTCTCGGGGGAGTTTTCTCAGATTGGAGAAGAGGAGAGAAATGGAGCCCTTCTTGCCATAGAGGATGCCAATGCAGCAGGAGGAGCGCTGAGCAGGAAATTTGAGCTTGTCCAGATGGACGATAAGGGCGATCCAGTAGAGTCTGCTATCATTGCCCAAAAGATTTCTGCTGATTCCTCTATTCTTGGCGTTGTTGGAGGGGCAAACGCAGGAGACGCTATCCCATCAGCTCAGATTTATGCAAAGAACAACTTAGTAATGGTAACTCCTTCTGCCACTGCCACAGAGCTTACCGCTAAGGGATATTACAGCGTCTTTAGGATTTGTGCCAGCGACGCATCAGAGGGACCCTATGCGGCTAACTTTATAGTTAGCAGTTTGAAATTCAAGCGGGCAGCAATCATCGAGGACAATAGCGCCTATGCAAGAGAGCTAACAGACTCTTTTAAAAGTGAGTTTTTGAAGCTTGGAGGGACAATCCTTGCAGAGGAGAAGGTCTCTCAGGGGGACAAGGATTTCAAGGCTCCTCTCGAAAAGATAAAGGCTCTTAATCCTGAGGTAGTTTATTTTGCAGGAATGTATCCAGAGTGTGCCCAAATCGTTAAAGAGGCGAAGGAAATGGAGATAAAGTCTATATTTTTTGGCGCTAACGGCATAAAAGATACTGAATTTATAAAGGTTGCAGGCATAGCCTCAGAGGGAACAATGGCTACGTCGGTAGGATTTTCTCTAAACAAGATTCCAAAAGGACCTGACTTCGTCCAGAGATATAGAAATGCATTTAAGAAGGATCCGACTGACTACTCGGTCTTTGCATATGACGCAACTCTTTCTATAATAGATGCTATCAAATTATCTGGCAAGCCAGACAGGACTATCTTGGCAAATGCAATGCATAATCTGAAATTTGATGGTATATTAGGTAACACCTCTTTTGACAAAGAAGGCAATACAAGTAATAATCTTGTTAACGTTTATGTGGTAAAAAATGGTAGCTGGAAAAGTGTCAACTAATATGAGGGGAGTGATTTTACAATTTTCTTACAACAATTGGTAAATGGAGTGACTTTGGGGTCGGTATATGCTCTGATTGCATTGGGCTATACTATGGTTTACGGCATACTTGAGCTTATCAACTTTGCTCATGGGGAGATCTTTATGATGGGATCTTTTTTCGGGCTTCTTTTTTGGTGGATATTGGAGATGACAGGTCTCTCAAAGATTATACCTATTCCGCTTGCTATCTTTCTGATGTTTGTGTTCTCCATGATTGCCACGGCTTTCTTGGGAGCACTTCTGGAATTTATCGCATATCGCCCGCTAAGGAGCGTGACAAATAGGCTCATACCCTTGATTAGCGCCCTTGGAGCATCGATTTTTTTGCAAAATTTTGCTATGCTCACCTTTGGTTCTACAAATAGGGTATATCCTGCAATCTTTCCTGATTTTGGTTGGAATCTGTTTCACGCAAGGATAAGCTTGATCCAGATATTTATTTTTGTTACCTGTATATTGATGATGATAGGTTTAACTCTTCTTGTGAACAAGACTAAGCTTGGCCGCTCAATGAGGGCTGTATCTCAGGACTATGTCACAGCAAGCCTGATGGGCATAAGGGTCAATAGAATTATTACAATCACCTTTATGATAGGCTCGTCGCTTGCTGCCGCTGCCGGGGTGATGTATGGGATGTATTATGGCGTGGCAAAGTTCGATATGGGATATCTTGCAGGCCTGAAGGCTTTTACGGCTGCTGTGCTTGGCGGCATAGGAAATATACCCGGTGCTATGCTTGGAGGCTTTTGTCTGGGGATTATAGAGAGCTTTGGCGCTGGATATATATCGTCTGAATACAAGGATATGTTCGCTTTTCTTATGCTTTTGTTTATCCTGCTGCTTAGACCTTCTGGCCTTTTGGGTCAGCAGGTTCCTGATAAAGTATGATGGATATCAGGTTTAGAAGAAGGATTAAGACCGCAGCAAGGCGATGGAACAATATGGATATGCGCCTCAAGTGGGGCATACTGCTTGTAATTGCCTGTGTATATCCGTTTCTTGCTTCATCTCAATACTACGTTCACATTATGAATCTGGCTTTTATATACATTGTTTTGTCATTAGGCTTGAATATAGTCTGTGGATTGGCGGGACTTCTTGACTTAGGATTTATAGCTTTTTATGCCGTAGGAGCCTATACTTATGCAATTCTTTCAATTAAGCTGGGCCTTAGCTTTTGGGAGATATTGCCTATAGCGTGTGTTACTACAGCGCTTTTTGGTCTTTTGGTCGGTTCTGCTGCTTTTAGGCTTAGAGGCGACTACTTTGCCATCGTTACTATGGGCTACGGTGAGATAATTAGAATTCTTGCAAACAACCTTACCTTTTTGACCAATGGCCCAATAGGCATCATAGGCATACCCAGACCCAATGCATTTGGTTTCAAATTTGAAGACCCATCCCAATACTACTTTCTGGCTTTGGCCTTTGTAGCAGTAGCCATTTTTTTAACTTATAGATTTCAGGCATCAAGGATTGGCAGGGCACTTGAGGCCATAAGGGAAGATGAGATTGCAGCGATCTCGATGGGGGTAAACCTTAAAAATTTTAAATTAATATCTTTTATAATAGGCGCTATGCTTGGAGGCTCTATAGGAGTCTTTTTCGCAAGCTATGCTACCTTTGTGTCGCCTGAGAGCTTTAGTTTTATGGAGTCAGTTATGGTTCTTGCTATGGTAGTAATTGGTGGTATGGGGACCATAGAAGGTCCCGTGATAGGCGCGCTTATCCTTGTTCTTTTGCCTGAGGCTCTAAGGAGCGTTTCTGATTATAGGATGCTTATATTTGGAGCTCTTATGGTATTTATGATGATCGTGATGCCCAAGGGATTTATGGGTTGGATAAAGCCAAGAAGGATATTGAGAACTGCTGAGGAGGAGAATCCGCTTGTTAATAGAGATTTCTAACGTTACCAAACAATTTGGCGGGCTAATAGCTGTGAACGATGTCTCAATGGACGTTCATGAGGGCGAAATAATATCTGTTATAGGTCCAAACGGAGCAGGCAAAACTACCCTTTTTAACTGTGTGACTGGCGTATACACCCCTGAAAAGGGAAAGATATTGTATAAAAAAGATGGCGTTGTAAGAGATATTGTGGGTGTACCAGCATACAAGATAGCTTATCTGGGGATATCAAGGACCTTTCAAAACATTAGGCTTTTTAAAAATATGACAGTTCTGGAAAACGTTCTGGTAGGAAGGCATCCAAAACTAAGAGCTAAGATATGGGAAATACTCTTAACCTTGCCTGCCTTTGTAAAAGAAGAAAAGCAAGGGGTTAGACTGGCGAGAAATTTGCTGGAGTTTGTGGGCTTACTTGACAGAGAGGCGGAGATTTCTATAAACCTCCCGTATGGACTTCAGAGAAAGCTTGAGATTGCAAGGGCTTTGGCATCTGAGCCCAAGATATTATTGCTGGATGAGCCTGCTGCGGGGATGAATCCGTCAGAAACCGAGGAGCTTATATCGCTGATTAAGAAGATTAGAGAAATGGGAGTAACTATAATTCTGATAGAGCACGATATGTCTCTTGTTATGAAGCTCTCTGAGAGAATATTTGTATTGGATTTCGGACAAAAGATTGCTGAAGGAAGCCCTATGGAGATTAGGAACAACCCCAAGGTTATAGAGGCCTACCTCGGAAAAGAGGAAGCCGAAATTGCTTAAGATAAATAATGTGGTGTTAAGATACGGCGGCATAATAGCCCTGAAGGGTGTATCACTCGAGGTGAACAAGGGCGAGATAGTAGCGCTAATTGGAGCCAATGGAGCTGGCAAATCATCTGTGCTGAAGTCGATTATGGCGCTTGAAAAGATATCAAGCGGAGAGGTGTATCTGGACAACGTCCTTTTAACAGGACTGTCCACTGACAAGATAGTAAACATGGGCTTGTGTCTGGTGCCAGAAGGCAGAAGGATATTCACCAGGATGAGCGTTCATGAAAATCTTTTGATGGGGGCGTTCCTTAGGAAGGACAAACAGGGCATTCAAGACGATATAGATAAGGTGCTGACATTGTTCCCACGGTTAAAAGAAAGACTTATCCAGAAGGCAGGAACCCTAAGTGGAGGGGAACAGCAAATGCTTGCAATTGCAAGGGGAATGATGTCAAGACCTAAATATCTATTTTTAGATGAGCCATCGCTTGGCCTTGCGCCAGTACTGGTCGATGAGATATTTAAGATAATAAAAGAGATAAATGAATCGGGTACAAGTCTTCTCATCGTTGAACAGAATGCTGTAAAAACTCTTAAGCTTGCCAATAGAGGATATGTGGTTGAAACCGGCAATATAACTTTGTCTGGGACCTCTGAAGAGCTATTGAGCTCAGAACACGTTAGGGCAGCCTATCTGGGAGGCCATTAAAAAAAGCCGCGATTAGCTCGCGGCTTTTC
>NZ_JBAGBW010000024.1 GCF_039822205.1 Thermodesulfobium sp. 4217-1 | reverse complement strand
GTAAGAATCTCTTTGAGTTGATCTATAAACGTAGAAAGCAATCGTCCACTATATTCTATTTCCAATTTTGCCAGGAAGGTTGGTATAAAAGATTTGGCAGTAATGATAACCCATTAGCTGATGCCATTCTTGACCGTATAGTACATGATGCATACAAAATCAATATCGAATACATTGACCAGCCTAAAGAAATGCCAATGCGTGAAGTATTTGGATTAGATAAATCGCAAAGCGAATAATTATTTCAAACCAGGTGGCTCCCCGATTCCGGACAGTTGGTACCATTCATACTGGAATCGTGGAGCCGAGACACCATAATATACACTTAATAAATAGCATTTTAAAGGGGGTATATTATTAATAGATGAGAGTAGGGGATAAACTTCAACTTACACAAGAATAGGTTTTACTGGTAACTCACACAAAGCTTTTGGTCTTTGAACTGATTATCAAATTTGTTAAACAAAAATGATGAAAAAATTACGCAGTTTTTACACCAATACTAAATCCTAAAAAAGACTTAAACATCAACGTTTACAAGGATTTTTATTCTGCTCAAGTGTCAAAGATGGAATATTACATAAAGCTGTTATATCTTCAGGGCTTACCTCGTAACTCTCAGAATCTTTTTTATATTCTCAATTCTAAGGTTTTAATTATTTAAATATTCTTGATGTGAACTGTGTATTCTTTTGTAAACATCTAAAGATGCCAAAAGATTTGACATATCTATATTGACGCCAAAGAGGGGTGACAAAATCAGTGTCTCCTTAATTTACTTTTGTAGTGACAAAATCAGTGTCCCTTGACATAGAGCCCTTTTAGCAGATATATTTTAGGTATATAACTAATATAAAAATTCTTTTGAAGGTAATGCTTAAAACCCTTTGCCCCCTGCTATTATAAATATGCTCATACTGGTTCCCAAAAAGAACAATATCAAAAGTATAATATTAATAAATGACTTACCCTTTTTCATTTTTTCCTCCCAACACCTAAAGATCGATAATTGTTCTATTACGATATACCTTTCAGGTTTTAAAAGTTTTATAATAAAATTAAAGTTTTTTAATTTTTGTTTAATGCTAATATAAGGTTCAGGTGTTTAAATCTATTTTTAGTTTATAGATTTCTATGGTCTGGAAGTTTTAGTCCTAAGTTTAATTTGTTTTTAATCTATGCTGTATTAAAATTATTAAAAATATTTTAAATTGGTGGTGTTTTATGGAAAACGAATATAGAATTCTTGTGGTTGAAGATGAGTATAATCTTTCAAGATACTTGCAGTTAGAGCTTGAGCACGAAGGGTATGCCGTTGATACTGCTGACAATGGCTATGAGGCAATAGGTTTGTTTTCAGAAAAAGATTTTGATTTAGTTCTGCTGGATTTAATGATTCCCGGCATTGACGGCTTTGAAGTTTGTAAGAGGATGAAAACGCAAAAAGACGTTGCAATAATTATTCTGACCGCGAGAGACGCTGTAAAGGATAAAGTTAAAGGGCTTGATTTCGGTGCAGACGACTATGTGACAAAGCCCTTTGTGATTGACGAACTAATAGCAAGAATAAGGGCAAGGTTAAGAAAGGGAACGAAAGACCTTGAAAAGCTTGTGGTGGGCGATCTGACCATATCCCCTCAGACAAGAGAGGTAAAAAGATCAGAAAAGTCAGTAAGCCTCTCAAAAAAGGAATTTGACTTGCTAAAGTATCTGGCTGAAAATGTGGGCAAGGTTCTAAATAGAGATACTATCTTAAACCACGTTTGGGGTTATGACTATTATGGCAGCGAAAACGTTGTAGACGTTTACATTAGATACCTTAGAGCAAAAATAGATGACCCTTTTGAAAACAAGATTTTGCATACGGTAAGAGGAGTGGGATACGCCCTAAAAATAGATTCGAATGAAAAGATTTAGGGATTATATTGATGGCTCAATAGGCCTCAGGCTTACCCTATACTACTGTGCAATACTTCTTACCACATTAGTCTTATGCGGTTTTGTGGTAATTTTCGGCATGAACTTCGCCCTTACGAAAGAGGCGAACTCGAAAATAAGAGTAGCTATTTTAAATGTTCAAAACGCCCTGCAAAATGAGGAGAACCCAAATTTAAGCGATCCAGAGTTAGTAGATCAGGCCGGGAGCCTGGAGCTTTGGATACAAATATCTAAAAATGGTGAGATAATCAATAAATCTCCTAACTTTGGCAATATAAAGATTCCCTACTACGATGGTCCCGTAAAGCCTATTTTGATCAATGGTCAGGAAGTTCTGGTTTCTGGTAAGGATATTGGAGATGGGGTATTCGTTGAGGTGGCACATCCGCTGAAGAGAGAAAAGCACTTTCTTGCAGTTTTGTCTGGGCTTCTAATATTCCTTATGATGGGAGCTACATTGTTTGCAATGGTAAGCGGATATATAAGCGTAACGAATACTCTTGGACCCCTTGCTATTTTGACCCGTAAGGTAAAAGAGATAAATACAGGCAAACTTGACGAGAGGATACCCCTATCTGGCCCCAAAGATGAACTATATCTATTGGCTCAGGCTTTCAACGAGATGCTCGAAAGGCTCGAAAAAGGTTTTAAAAGCCAACAAGAATTTGTGGCTGCTGCCTCTCACGATCTGAGAACCCCTCTCGCTGTAATAAAAAGTTACAATGATCTCTTGAAGAGGTGGGGCAAAGACGATAAAAAAATACTTGAGGAGTCAATTCAGACTATCTCAGGCGCTACCCAAAGAATGGAGAGGCTGGTAAACGACCTTTTATTTCTGGCAAGAGTGGAATCAAAACCAAGAATAAACTTTGTGAAGCTTAATATAAAAGAACTCATTGAAGAGATTGGCAAGGAGGCTCAGGCTCTCTCACAAAACATAAGCGTTACATTTACCTCGTGCGATCTCTTTGTCGATGCAGATGAGGACTATCTTAGAAGGGCGCTTTGGGCATTGGTTGACAACGCCATAAAATACAATAAAGAAAACGGCGAAGTAAAAATAATTTCAAGGCAAGAAGGAAATTTTGCCGTTATAGATATAATCGATTCAGGAATAGGCATAAAAGAAGACGTTCTGCCCAGGTTATTCGAAAAGTTCTACAGAGTAGACTCATCCAGACAGAGCGCTGGTTTTGGTTTGGGTCTTGCACTTTCAAAAGAAATAATTCAACTGCATGGGGGAGATATAAGGGTAACGAGCAAGCACAAAGAGGGCAGCAAATTTTCTATATATCTGCCTATCTATCCTCCTGCTATCAAAGGAAAGAATGCTACTCTTTGACCGTCTTTTATTATAAATTCCCTATCTTTTATTGATCTGTCTACAAAGATATTTGCAACTTCGTCGTCAGGAAGGTCCAAAAGTTTTATTATATCGCCTATCTTAGACCGTTCTGGAATATCCAAGTCGAACTCGCTCGCGCCCTGAGGGGCTAAGGCGCGAGCTTTAAGTCCAGCATAAAGTGCAACTGTTATTTTCAAACTACTTCCACATAGAATCTAATTCAGAATCAGCCATATCCCAAACCATATTGTGTGGAGGAACTGGTTCAAGTTTCATAAATTCAGGTGGTCTATCGTCGTTTGCGCTAAAACCTGCAGACAGATTATATTGATGTTCCATTTTTAGAACGTTTAACCCTATTTCGTATGCTTCACTGGTAGTCCAGTTGGCTCCCGTGACTGCATTGCATGCCTCTACCATTCCTTCGAAACCGCTAGGGATGTCAAGAATAGCGAAAGCTGTAAATACGCAGCATCCTGTCGAGTCGATAAAGCAAGTGGTTGCCTGGAAGTCTTTTGACAATTTCACTTTGCCCTCGTTCGTGTGTGGATCTGGTTTGCCGCCAACGCCCAGTATCTCTGGAGCAATTGAATATCCTGCTGTGTGGTCTGCGCCCATTGGGGTGGTGATGTATGTTACGCCTATGCCTTTGATTACTCTTGGTTCATAAGCAGGCATGCCTTGATTCTTTACAGCTGGCACTCTTCTGACGCCGAAGACTTTTCCTACTGTGCCGCAGCCAGAACCTATGATCTTTCCAAGCGGGCTGCCTTTCTTTACCTCTTCAAGGAGCGCTATTGCACCCTTTGCATCTCCAAAGGGCAGCAAGCCTCCTTCCATTGCTACTGCTACTGCATCTCCAAATTCTATTGTGTCAAGACCAATATCGTTACACATAGAATTCATCTGCGCTATAGCGTCAAGGTCGTCTATTTCACAGTTTGCGCCAATTGCCCATAAAGTTTCGTATTCAACTGAAGTATGAGAATTTCCTTGTGCATCTGGATATATTACGCTGCAGCCTATCACGCAGCCTGGATGGCATCTATGGCCCATCATGCCTGCCTTTGGGTTCTTGGCTGCCGCTTCTGCCATAGCTTCACCAGATATCTTTTTTGCTCCATCAAAGGTTCCTCTTGAGAAGTTCCTTGTTGGAAGTGCTCCTGCCTCATTTAAAATATTTACTAAAACAGCAGTGCCATAAGTATTTAGGGCACCCTTTGGCTTCGTTACTGCGTGCTCCTGGAGAGCGGCAAGAAGTTTTTTCCTGCCAGTCTCAAAAAGTTCATGATTGAGGACTGCAGCTTGTCCCGTTACGGCTTCGGTAACTATTGCCTTCAAGCCTTTTGACGCAAATACGGCGCCTACGCCGCCTCTGCCTGCATATCTGGCTGGCGCGTTCTCAATGTCATTGAACGCAATGCCTGTTCCAACAAGAAGGTGTTCGGCAGCTGGACCTACAGAAGCAATTCCTGCATCTTTTCCGTATTTTGAGGCCAATTTTCCGCTTAACTCATATAGCCCCATAAACTTGTACTCGGCTGCGTCGACTAACTCTAGTTTCTCTTTGCTGATGTTTAAAAGGTACCTTGACTCTTTGTCCTTTGGTTGGCCCTCAATGATAATGGCACTGTAGCCCATTCTTTTGAGATACTGGCCGAACTTTGCTCCTGCATTTGCCTCTTTTATTCCGCCTGTCAAAGGAGATTTGGTACCCACAGAAATTCTTCCTGAGGACGGAGCTGTAGTACCGCTCAGGATACCCGGTGCAATTACCACCTTGTTCAAAGGACCTAGAGGGTGACATGTAGCTGGCACTTCATCTGCTACTACAGAAGATGTTAGCCATCTACCCCCCATCTGTTCGTACTTCTTTGGTGCCTCTTCGACCTTGATAGAAAGGTCTGACATGTTAACGCGAATCCATTTCATCAAAATCCCCCCTTTAGGGATAATTTTTTTATATACAACAACACATTATAACATTTTTGAAATAACTAGATAATAGTGTTAGAACTTTATAATTTACTTATAATTATAGATTATTTTAAAATAATGCTTAAAATTTTATATATTTTTATACATAAAACTACGATTTTCCTATAAACGAAAGAGAGTCATGAGCCCATTTTATGCTTTCATAAATGATAATCTCAATTTTATTTGGATTTATGCCTAACTTTTCGGAAATTTTCTTCATCTCGATCCAATTAGCATTTTCTATTGAGAGTCTTAAGCTAAATAAGTCTGTAAATATTCCATTTCCAAGAAGTGACGTTTTTACGTCTTCTGAGATCGGTATCTCGTTCACGAATTCTTTTATATCAATATCGGTCATTGCTGGTGCCAGTGAAAATAGACCAAATAGGAATGCTTCCTGAGATCTTTCGTAAAGCCCTACATAATTAGATATTAGCTCCATAAATCTTGCTCTTTCTGACGCACGATAAACTATTTCTTCTGGCTTGCCTTCATTCAATTTTCCAAGGATTACAAGGGTTAACCATCTGACAAACTCTTGCTGACCGAGTATCACAAGCGCCTGTCTTATAGAATTTATTGTAGTTTTAAAGCTAAAGAATGCAGAATTTATAAACTTTAAAAGCTTCATTGTCAAGTATGGATCTCTTTTAATCTTTTCTTCGATCTTGGAGAAATCAAAATCTTTTTGCCTGACATCTCCCAATATGCTCAAAATAATGGTTTTTTGAGGAGATAACTCTTTCCTTGCTACTATCTCTGGTTGGATAAAGAAATCACCTTCGAAAAGCTCGTAGCCAGAACCCAGAGCCCTATTAAATACGCTCTTTTCATCGACCTCAACGAGAAGCTTGCCGCCCTTGAAGAGATTTGGTATTTGAGTCCAATCTCCTTGGAATCTCGAAGACGCAATCTTTATGTAGTCAAAATCTTTAACGCTATCAAGCTCTTGAAGTGTTGAAATGCTTGCACATAGCATTATTCCCTGGTCTTTTAGCTTTTTAAATATCTCTTTATCAGCCATCTGTGATGGGTTAATTATAAAAATTGCCTTTTTTGGCGGGATCAAGTCCCTTAGGTTATCAAATTCAAATATCTCAGAAGGGACGTTCAAAAAAAGAAATTTATCCTTGCTTAAGACGTCTAATCCTATAGAGTTAAGGCACTCCTCAAGGCATGACATAAATGAGTCTTCGTAAAAACCCTTTATTTCATACGCAAAAAGCTCAAGGTTTTTTTTAAAAACAGGAATCCTAGTTATCACTGACATCTCTTACCCCCAGAGGTATTTAATTAGTTTTAATTATTATTAATTATAATACGACAATAGGGATCTTGAGTTGAAGTATATTTTCATCTGTCTCTTTTTTGTGCAAAAGAATTCCATTAAGGTAAGTTAATGTCAATGAAGATGCAGCCTGTAAGTTCTTTGAAATAGCATCTTTGATATATTTTGAGATTTTCGCACTATCGTAATCAACAATTGCATTGTCACAAAATTCTACATTAACAAAGTTATCGCTTCTTGTTAACAAAACTCTTATTTCAAAATTTTTGTTCTCATCCTGTTTTGAAGCCTCAATTATGTTTTTGGTAATAATAGAATATATTGACAAGATAACATCTCTAAGTATTGTCTCATCTTTTGAGTATGACTGAAAGTTCTCACCGATCGATAAGTTATATTTTATTTTGTTGATGTCCCAAATTGGTATAAATATATCAGTACAATTTCTTATTGTGTTATAAATATCATCTTTAGGTCCATCAACTTTTAAAGATTTCAATTTTTTAGACCTTGTTATATTTTCTTTAATGAGTCCAAAAGAATTTTTACATTCTTTGAAAAGATTTGATAAGAGTTCATTAGATAAGTCTTTGTCTTTTATGGAGCTTTCAATCTTATCAATCACCTGATAAAGCTTACTTATTTTTAAGTCCATGTAGTCACAAATAAAATCTGTTGAAAACTTTAACGCATCGTATCCAGAACGAATTAGCTGGGCTCTTTGATCTGTTAGCCTTTTTTCACACTCAAGGTTTACTAATGATTGCAAGCTCTCTTTAAATTTGTTGGTTTCCCTTTCTCTTTCAAACAGCTTTCTTATGGATAGATTTTTTTCTGTTTGATCTTCGAGCACACAAAGTACAAATTTTGTTTTGCCGTCTCTGTGGAAGGAGCAATTCATTGATACATCTTTTATTCTTGAGTTTTTGCACCTGATGTGGGTGCTATATGAACCGGAGTTGCTCGAGCAGACCTCTTTAGAAATGATTATTAGCTTTTGACTTTCTACAGGAAATAGTTCAAAGAGATCTTTGTCCTTTACTTCTTCACTGAGAAATCCCGTTATTTTTAGAAATGTCTTGTTAAAATCAAGTATTTTTAGGCTATTTGGGTCAAAAGTAAACATCGCAGAAGGATTTTTCTCCATGATATCTGCATGGGAGTCTTTATATCTTTCTTCAAGAGCCTCATCGTCTTCAACCTGAAATGTGACTCCAGATAGATATGTTATGCCGCTCTTTTTGGTGACCTTTGCTTTTGCTGCACTGACTAATTCTATCTTACCTTTTAAAGATTCTATAGAGTATCTGACCTCTTTTATCCCTTCGCCCTCAAAGGAGTTTATAAAGTCTATTAAAGCCTTGCTTGCTTCATTTCCCATGCATTTATTGAGAGACCCAAAGGTGTCTAATTTAGCGCCTTTTTCAATGTTATGTAGCTTTTTCCATTTGCATGATGCGAGAAATTTTTTGGATTTAAAGTTGTAGCTGAAGAATGCGCAGGGGGTTCTTGAAGAAATCAGATCCATACTCTGTTCATTTCTCAAAATGCGCTCTTTTTTCAAAAGCAGATCACTAATGTCTGTAATTACGGCAAAAATTCCAAATAATGAAGAATCTCCCAATCTAAGGTAATTCCATCTTACCCATAAATTTATTATTTCTCCGTTTGATTTTAGCCCTCGCATTGGGATCGAATGAGGCCTTTTCCCCTTATTAACAATTTCCCTAAACAGATCGCGGGCGCGATTTCTGTCTTCTTTCGGGAGCAATTCATACCAGTATCTGCCTACAAGTGAATTTGTGTCATATCCGAATAAGCTTTTATGAGTTTCATTGCAGAAGAAAAGCTTTCCTTCTAGATCTATTACCTCTACACAGTTTGGAGAAAGGTTCAAAAGATGAAGGTACCACTCGCCATCTTGCTCTATAAGCTTTAGCATATTACTTTTCATAATATTTGATTCGAATTGTTCCAGTTTTTCACATACTCCTTAATACTTAATTAAAATTAAAAATTTATTATACTATATGATTTAATTTTTCAACAAATTTTAGTAAGGTAGATCTTAGAAATATATTTTTGGTATCAATTTTTATTTATAGTATGCTGAGGGTTAGATTGGAATTTCTAAGGCTAAATTTCAGCATTTAGCTCTAAAATAATACCTTGAGCCTGTCGATAACTGTATTGTATGTAAATATTCATAACAGTTAAGGAGGTGAGACATTGGTTAGAGGTATAGAGTCAGCTGCGAGCGGTATGGTAACTCTCTCTGATAAGCTTGATACTGTTACGAACAACCTGGCGAACATATCTACACCAGGATTTAAACGTTTAATCCAAAACATTTCGGAGAGCGATAGCCAACCTATAAACAGGGTGTTCCTGCAAACTGATGGGGGTGTAGATCCATTTATGGGATACTTAGGAAGTGGTTCTCAGCTATCTACTCAGGCAGTAGACCTTTCTGCTGGAAGTCTTGAGCATACATCGTCTAAGCTCGATGTTGCTATTACTCTTAACAAAAACGCTTTTTTCCAGGTCCAGACACCAAACGGTATTAGATATACAAGAGACGGAAATTTTGCTCTAAATAACAATGATGAGTTGGTTACACAAGATGGCTATCCTGTTCTATCGAGTGCTAATACGCCCATTACTATTGATGGTCAAAATGTAACTATAGCCTCAGACGGTTCTATCCAGGTTGATGGTCAGCAGACCGATACTCTTGGGGTAGTGAGTCTGGATAATCCGTCTCTTATAGCGCCTCAAGGCTCGAGTCTTTTTAGCTATAGCGGACAGGTTGGAAGCACTCCCGATTTTAAAGTAGTTCAAGGGTATCTTGAAGGTTCCAATGTGAACACTGTTAAAGAAATGGTTGACATGATAGCTTTGGAGAGAGCGTATGAAAGTGGTCAGAAGGCAATAATTACCGAAGATAATGAAACAGGTCAAATGTTGACACAATTTAGAATTTAAAAATAAATCTTGGGCTGGACCGCATGTCGGGGGCCCTTTTATGGAGGATTAGATGCGAGCTCTTTGGACAGCAGCATCTGGCATGATTAGCCAGACTACAAATGTTGACGTTATTACAAACAATCTTGCGAACGTTAATACTACGGGGTTTAAAGATGCAAGGGCGGAATTTGAAGACCTTATGTACCAGGAAGTCAGACCTGCTGGTGCTACCAGTGCATCGGGCAATATGCTTCCTACGGGTTTAGAGGTTGGTTTGGGTTCGAGGCCTGTATCTACTGTTAGAATATTTACAGAAGGTCCACTCCAGCAAACGGGGAACCAGTTGGATATGGCTATACAGGGAGATGGCTTTTTTCAGGTTACACTGCCTGATGGTTCTACTGCCTATACAAGGGCAGGAGATTTTTCACTTGACTCAGCAGGCGAGATTGTGACCCCAGAAGGATATCTTTTACAACCATCTGTTGTAGTTCCGACAAACGCTGTTTCAATAAGCGTTGGCAAAGACGGCTCTGTCTCAGCCAAGATGCAGGATGGAACGGTGCAAGACCTGGGGACAATTCAACTTGCAAGGTTTATTAACCCATCAGGACTTACATCCCTTGGGTCTAACCTTTACCAAAACACTCCTGCTTCGGGCGATGCTATACTTGGGACGCCTGGCACTCAGGGCATTGGTTGGGTAGAACAGGGAATGTTGGAAATGAGCAATGTCCAGGTCGTAGAAGAGATGGTAAATCTTATAACCGCTGAAAGGGCATATGAATCTTGCGCAAAAGGGATGACAGTTTGCGATCAAATGCTTAGCGACGCAAACAACGTCAAGCAACTCCCATAAACAGTTATTAAGATGTTTAAGCTCTTAATAAGATATTTAATATTTTTTCTAATTTTTATATCATTAAATATTGGTTATAGCGCTATGGCAAGCAGCCCTGACTCTTTGGTACTTTCTGCTGTAAAGGATTCTCTTACCTTTCAGCCGTCAAAGCTTGCAATAGAGCCTATTTATGCCCTCCCAGATCTGGACTATACCAAGGCGATGAGTATGGGCGCCATTCATTCTGGAGTTAATAAGTTCGTAATATTCTATAACCAGGATGGCATACAAAGATTTCTTGAAGCCGACTATCTAATTAGAATATGGTTAAACGTTTACGTGGCAAAAATTCCCCTGAAAGCTGGCAGCGTATTAAGCGTTAACGATAACGTTGTAAAAGATGAAAGAGAGCTTTCAACACTTCCAAAAGACTTTGTGATAGATGATAATATAAATGGATCTACTATAAATACGAACGTTGCAATGGGTCAGGTAATAAGATTGAATTTGATTTCAAAGCGAATTGATATAAAATTAGGACAAAGAATAGTGGTAGTAGGCAAGGTAGGCAGCGCTACTTTCTCTTTGCCTGCAGTAGCTCTTGGATCGGGTTCAATTGGCGATGATATAAAAGTTAGGTGTACTACAAATAACAAGATTTTTACAGGAAAAATAATATCCTCAAGTGAGGTTCAGACGGGTGATTAATATGAAGAAAATATTATTTGGGATTTTATTGTTTTTGTTTTTCGTTTCTCCTGCTTGGGCGGATATGTTTAAACCAGATCCGTCATATGTAAATCTTTATTCTGATGTAAAGGCGCATGCGGTGGGAGATACAGTAATGATTCTTTTATCAGAAAATCTTAACTCTTCTACCTCTACCTCAACCAAAAAACAGGGAAGTTATTCTAATTCGAATAGTAACATACAAGTGCCCTTTGTAAAAAACCCCCTAAAGACGAATATGTCAGCATCTGGAAGCGGGCAGTATTCCGATCAGGGTTCCAATGGCAGATCGGCAACTATCACTGGCGATATTGAGGCAAGGGTTGTTGAGGTTTTGCCAAGTGGCCTTTTGAGAATAGAGGGCACAAAGAATATCCAGGTTAACAAAGAAAAGCAAAGCATTGTTGTAAACGGCCTTATAAGACCAGAAGATATTAGCGATAGTAATACTATTTACTCATATCAGATATCTGATGCCCAACTTATAATAAAGGGCACATCTCCGACTGGAGCAAAGGGCATATTGGGTGCCATAGGGAACTTTTTCGGCAACGTAATAGGGATAGTTTTTCCTTAGGATGATCGCTATGAAAAACTTTCTATCAGTTGCCTTAATATTTATATTTATTTTTGCTTTTGGCGCGAGGGGCGCTCATGCTGAAGCCAGAATAAAAGATATATGTTATACAGACGGTACGAATTCATTTCAACTTATAGGCTATGGATTGGTTGTAGGATTAAATGGGACTGGAGATTCTGACAAAATTCAATCTACAATTAATTCTTATGCAAATATGCTCCAAAGGTTTGGGGTTAATTTTAATTATTCTCAGCTAAAAGCGAAAAATGTGGCTGCAGTAATGGTTAGTAGCAGCGTTTCTACCCAAAGTATGTCTGGAGAGAGGACTGATGCTGTGGTATCAAGCATGGGCGATGCAACCTCTATTGCAGGCGGGACACTCTTGATGACTCCCATGTTCGGTCCTGATGGTGTGCAATACGGTTTCGCACAAGGACCGATATCTGTGGGCGGCGCGTATTCGGTAGGCGGCGGGGGAAACAGGACAATAAAGAATTTTCCAACAGTGGCCAATCTAAACAACGGCTTAGTGCTGATAAAAAATATTCCTGCAATGTCTCAACCGTCGAACACCATAAAGCTTTTTCTCAGAAAGCGAGATTATACTACTGCAGAGAGGGTTGCTAGTGCTATAAATTCGTCATATGGAGATATCGCAAAGGCTGTGGACGCGAAAACTATTGAGGTTGCAATTCCAACTGAGTTTGCAAATAATAGCGTAGCCTTTATATCGAATATAGAACAGCTTCCCATAAATCCTGACAACAAGGCAACTGTAGTTGTGAACGAAAGGACTGGGACGGTAGTAATTGGCTCGAACGTTACATTGAAGAGCGCTGTCATAGCTCATGGCAATCTTACAGTACAGATAAAAACTACTCCTACTGTATCTCAGCCAAACTCTCTTTCGGGAGGCACTACAACGACTACTCCTAATACCCAGGTAACTGCTACGGAATCGGCTGGATCTTTAGTTCTTGTAAACGGTACAGTAGATGATCTGGTTAAGGCTCTAAACAGCATAGGTGCGACGCCAAGGGATATAATAGCGATACTTCAGGCTCTGAAAGAGGCAGGGTCTCTTGAGGCAGATTTAATTGTTATGTAGTAGTTTTTGCTTTGAATTAATTTTAAGGCAGGTGATTTTAGTTTGAGCTTAAATAGCATAGGCAATCTTCAAGGCGTGTTGGATAAGTCAGTTCAATCGCAAAAGAGTACTGATGCCCAGAGCAATAAGAATTCTGCCAAGCTACAAAAGGTGGCTGAGGGCTTTGAATCACTGTTTATATATCAGCTTCTTGAAGAGATGAAAAGGACTATACCTGGAGAGGATTCTTGGAAGCCAGGTAAGGGTATAGAGTATGATATGTTGTTTCAAAATATTGCCGATACTGTTAGCAAAGGTGGCGGAATAGGCATAGCAGATTTTCTAAAAAATAAACTTGTTGGAGGTGATGAGGGTGCCGTTGATAAATTGCGCTCGATGCAATCGACTGTTCAACTCTCTGGGCTACGACCTTTGCCCTGAGCACGTAAAAGAAGAAGATGAGGTGTTTAGAAAGGTCAATGAGTATCTTAGGAAAAATCCTAATTCTAGTCCTAATGAGGTTTCTGAGGGCGCTCAGGTGGATGAATTTTGGATCCTTCGCTTCATAAAGCAGGGAAGAATAAAGACTGTGGCCTCTTCAGGCGATATAGATAGAGATGCTCTATTGAGGCACAAGCTTGGCAAGGATCTTAAGAAGGTTGCTGAAGATTTAAAAAAGGAAACAGATAAGAAAAAGGGATTTTACATTGATAGATAGGTTAAAAAATGAAAGCCTCCTGTCGATATATTATTATAGAAAACTAACAAGGAGGTAAATATGAAAATATATGGAGTTTTTCCATCTGGATCTTCCACTGGAATTTCAAAATTAGGTAAATCTGACAAAACTCAAACATTTAAAGACAGCTTGGCTCAAAGTGTAAGCGTTGTCGACCTACAAAAGAAGGCTATGGACGTTTTGCCTCTTACTAAGAGCAACGAAGATTTAAGCTCTATAGCTTCAAGGCTAAGCTCTAACGGAGTAAAATCAAACGCTGAGCTTTCTGACGCAATAAACTCTTATTTAGGTAATTCGAAACAATGAAGCTTTTAGAAGATGCAATAGATCTTTTGGAGCAGGAAAAGGATATTTTGATTTCTGATGACGTAAAGGGACTTGTTGAGATCACGCAAAAGAAAGAGAGGGTGTTCAATCTTGTCGGTAATGCGCTCAAAAATAGAAGATTTTCACCCGCTGAAAAAAAAGAAGTTCTTTTTCTCCTCGAAAAGGTAAAGAAGCTAAACGAAAGAAATATGCACCTTCTTAGCATAGCAAAGTCTTTGAACGAGTATACTTTGAAGATTTGTGGTATTCCAATGCTGGAAGGTAAGCCTGTAAAAAACTTTTCTTTTGAGGCAAAAATATAATGAGCACAATATCTTCCTTTTTAGGCCTTCAGATTGCACAGAGCGCTCTTGCCTCCAACCAACTTGCAATGGACGTTACAGGCCACAACGTAGCAAACGCAAACACAACTGGTTATTCAAGACAGTCGCCTGTTTTTGATCAGGGCACCCCGTTAAGCTATCCCAATGCTGGAGAGGTTGGCACGGGTGTAAATATCTCTACTATAAAAAGATATAGAGACAGTTTTATAGACTCTGAAGTGAGGACTGCGACTAGCTCTCAATCTTATTACAACACTTCATCTACCCTGCTTCAGCAGGTCCAGACTGCCTTAGCAGAGCCCAGCAGTAATGGATTACAGACCAGTCTGCAAAACTTCTTCACGGCCTTTCAATCTCTGTCAACCAACCCGTCCGATTTGTCTACCAGACAGGTGGCGGTATCAGATTCACAAAACCTTATTTTTTCTTATCAGAACTTATATAGCTCTATTACAGGTTTAAGGAATCAGTTAAATAGCAGCTTGTCTACACTTTCCACGAACGTGAATACAATTGCCCAAAATATATACACCCTGAATCAACAGATTTCTGTAGTAAATGCGAGCGGTCAGCAGCCAAACGATTTAATGGATCAAAGAGATAGCCTGGTTAATCAGCTTTCGCAACTTGTGAACGTAAACTATACGACCGATCAATCAGGAAATCTGCTCGTTTCTATTGGCGGGCACTCTCTTGTTTCAACTTCTGGCTATGACTCGCTTAGTGTTATCCCTGACACTTCCAATCCGTCTGATCCAAATGACTCCACGTCTCAGCCTATGTCAAAACTTGTGTGGTCAAGCGATGGCATGAATGCCAGCGTTTCTGGGGGCCAGATAGGAGCTACTCTGGATATGAGGGACAACAATCTTGTAAGCTATATGAATCAGCTAAATAGTCAGGCCACCTCTCTTATGTCAGCAGTAAACAACTTACAATCACAGGGATATCCTCTTAACTCGACATCGCTTGTAAGAGATATAAACCCCACGCTGAATTTTTTCACAGGCAGTAGCATTACGACTATGGGCATAGATCCAAGAATAGTTAATAACCCTGGCCTTATAGGCGCTTCTGCCACAGGCGGCAGTGGGGATGGCCAGATAGCTCAGGCAATTGCAAATTTGCAAAATGAAAATATCTATGGCTCTCCTACGAATCAGACAAGCGTTTCTGGATCTGTCTTGCCCGTTCAATACCTTAGCTCTACGGGATATAACCTCTCAAGCGCAAATACCGACGTGGGAACGAGCGGAATTTATAACCTGGACTTTTCCAAAGCAACTGCAGCTCAGAGAACCCTTACTATCCAGTTGGGTGGACTTGCTTCTCAGAGCGTTATCATAGATCCAAATACATATACCCAAATTGCATCAGCTGGCACGCCGCCAAGTCCTACGACGAGCTTAATAGATCAGATTAACTCTAAAATAATGGCGAATAGTGCCCTGACATCTACCCCTCATGCAATAGAAGACTCTCCATCTACTTTAAACCTTGCTTTGGGATCGGCAACCGCAGCACAGAGGACATTGACTATAAATGGCAGTACTATAACTGCGGATGCTTCCAATTACAAATCAGTTAATGATTTAATTAGCAATATAAACACTCAAATAGCAGCAAATTCTTCACTTTCTGGCCATGTCCAGGCTTATAATGACGGTGGCCTTTTGGGATTTAAGGTTTTAGATTCTACTGCGTCTTTATCTGTTTCCGGGGACACAAGTGGCCTTTTGGGATTTAGCTCTACTGGAGTCCAAAATGCAACTGCTACACCCCTTATACAGGCCTATCAGGATGGCAATCTCTTGGCATTTAAGCTGGTAGATAACCTACAGGGTACTACCCCTATACAGGACTCTACCTTCCAAGGTTCATCTTTTATGGCATCAGGGCTTCAAGCCCTTGCGTTTCCTGCTGCTGTGGGCAGTTCTGTAACATTTCCTCTTAATGTAGCCACAACAAGCAATGCAACGCTTAACTTTACACTTAACAATGCTTCAAGTCCGACGACCATAAGCATACCCACAGGAAGCTATACGAGCGTTGATTCTCTAGCAAGCGCATGGAATAGCGCTTTTAACTCATCTTCATTAAGCGGTCAAGTTTATGCAGAGAACAATAACGGCAAGCTGGCTTTTTATACTCCAAGTCTTGGTATTTCGTCTTTAACAGTGGCTGGCGATGGTACCCAGGGTTTTGATTCTACTGGAGTTACCAATTCGGCACAGTCTGACAGCAATCTATATAACTTTGCAATGTATGGTTCCACAGCAAACGGTGTGGATCCCAGAGCAAGGACTTTGTCTATTATCTCTACTAACACATTGACAGATCAGAGTACTACCAGCAATATATATCTCCCATCTGGCAGTTATTCTAATTCTGCCTCAATAGCCAGCGAGCTAAATACTCTCTATGGCGGAAGTGGTATGCCTCTTAATGGCATTACTGTTGGGACAAATGGAGAGGCCTTGACATTTAATTCTACCAACCAAAATCAGTCCATAAGGGTTTTGGGAGATTATACGTCTGCGCTGGGTTTCAACAATTATGATGGGTCTTCAACAGTTGCAAATGCATATATAGGTATGACAAGCAATATAGGGACTCAGGGTCAGCAGGCATCCACAAATTATACAGATCAAAGCAATGTTGTCACTCTTTTACAGAATCAACAGCAAAGCGTTGAGGGTGTAAGTATGGATGAAGAGATGACCAATCTTATACAGTATCAAACAGCTTATTCTGCTTCTGCAAGGGTGATAAATACTATTAACTCTATGTTAGATAAGCTTATAAATAGCACGGGGTAGATTGGAGGATAAACAATGTCAAGAGTAACTATGAATATGATGGTAAATCAATTTAATTCGGATTTAAATAGTCAGCTTACGTCTATTTCAAAGGATTCTTATGAGCTATCTTCTGGAAACGCCATTCAACTTCCTCAAGACGATCCGGTAGCGAATAACTATATTATGAGCTTCAAAGAGAAGATTAATGGCATAACTAATTATCAGAGCAACATTACTGCTGGTCAGTCTATTTTGAACTCAACCGATTCTGCTCTTGGTTCGATATCTACCATACTAAATAATGCAAACACCATTGCTTTGCAGGGCGCAAACGTAACGAATTCAGACTCATTGACGTCTCTTGAGAAAAGCGTGGAAGCTCTTAAGCAATCTCTTCTTTCTGTTGCAAATACCTCTGTAGGAAACACGTATATATTTGCGGGCTCGAAAAGCTCTAAGGCTCCTTTTTCTCTTGACTCAGATGGAAACGTTGTATATTCGGGCGATGCGTCTGCTATAACCTACTCGGTGGAACCAGGTGCCGCTACTACTGTAAATATAGATGGCACTCAGTTGTTGCCTATTTTTAAGTCTCTTGATAACCTTGAACTTGCACTGAAGTCTGGGAACCAACAAACCATCTCAAACACAATCTCTGACATTCAAAGTGCCATTACCACAAATAATGACCTTCAATCGACTGTTGGTTCGCGACAGAATATGATGCAATATCTATCTAATTATTACTCTAATGCGACCACAAATTACAACACTATTCTCGCCAGTTATCAAGACGTAAATTTCCCCACAGTAGTTACTGATTATTCTACTCGTCAAACAGCGTATCAAGCGGCTTTGAAGGTTGGTGCTCAGATATTGCCCCAATCGCTTGTAAACTATTTGCAATAACTTTTGTTTAAAAAAACTTTTTAACCTAAAGAGGGTAAAATGCATAAAGAGAAAGAAACTTTTAGCGAGATTGAAAATATAAAATTTCCAAAAGGCATTTATGGCTTTGACGGGGAGAGAGAGTTTAAGATATTAATTCCTGACAAATCTTCTCCTTTAGCTTATCTGCAAGACATGTCTTCAAATCTTAGATTTATAGTCGTGGAGGCTTTTAGCGCATTTAAGGATTACGACGTTATAATAGACAAATTTTATGCTGATATGCTGGAGCTTGAAAAGGAAGAAGATGCGATAGTTCTTTGTATCGTAAATATGAAAGACCCTGCAAAGGATTCTACTGTTAATCTCTTGGCTCCTATTGTTATTAATAAAAATAACAAGATGGGCATGCAAATAATATTGGATAAATCCTCATATTCTCTTGAGGAGTCTCTCTTTTTGGCAATGAAAAACGGTAAATAATTTAAAATCTACTTTTTTTGTGTATAATATTATGAATGGTATATCCTGCTAAAGGGAGTGATTTTATGTTTTTAAAGACTTTAGAAATAGCTGGATCTGGCTTGACGGCACAAAGATTGAAGATGGATGTGGCTGCGAACAATTTAGCTAACGCATATAGCTCTGTAAAAGACGGCAATGGTCAAATATTTAAAAGACAAATAGTAGAATTACAAGAATCTACTGGCAAGGATGGCAGCTTTCTTGGAGTAAAGGTGGCAGGTATTGCAAGTGATAACTCTCCTCCCAGGATGGTGTACGATCCTGGCAATCCTGAAGCAAATGCTGATGGCTATGTGGAGTACCCAAATGTAAATCCTATTAAAGAAATGGTTTCTTTAATTAACGCGTCTCGTTCTTATGAGGCTGATCTGAACGCTGTAAGCGCTACAAAATCTATGATAGGTCAGACCCTGGATCAGTTGAAATGAAACCTATTGAACCCATTAACACTAATCTCGGTTCTATTGGTTCTATTGGCTTGGGCGGGAAAAGTGAACCTACGTCTAACTTTAAGGATACGTTGATGGATTTTGTGAGCAACGTAAACTCATCCCTTAAAGAAGGCGATCGATCTGCGGAGCAGCTTGCAGCAGGCCAAATTGATCTTCCTACAGCTCTTATAAAGCAACAGGACGCAGTTCTTTCTATGCAACTTTTAATGAGCGTAAGAAGCGAGCTTATAGGGGCATATCAGGATCTGTCTAGAATAACAACCTAATAAAATGGACAGAGTTCGCGCGTTTTTTTTCAGTTTGCGTGATCGATTTTTAGCGCTTTCTCCGGGGAAGCGTTTTTTGTTGTTATCTGGCGTTGCGCTCGCCTTTATTTTAGTAATCTTTACCTCTATATTTCTCCTAAAGCCTCAAATGGCCCCCCTATTTACGAATCTATCCCCAACTGATGGGGCTGCTATTGTAGCAAAGCTCAAAGATCAAAAAATTCCCTATGAGTTGAAAGATTCTGGCACTACTATTCTGGTGCCAAAAGATAAGGTTTATGATTTAAGGCTTTCTATGGCTGCCCAAGGCCTTCCAGAGGGTTCTGGCATAGGATTTGAGCTTTTTGACAAAAACAATCTTTTTACCACTGATTTTACCCAAAGAGTTGATTATATTAGAGCCTTGCAGGGAGAGCTTGCGAGGACTATTTCTCAGATAAACGGCGTGGAAGGGGCAAGAGTACATATTGTGCTCCCCAAGAAAGAGCTCTTTGTGTCCCAGGATATGCCAGCTACCGCGTCAGTTATGCTAAATTTGAAACCAGGCCAGAGCATCTCTGAAAGAGAGACTGAGGCCATAGCATTTCTAATTTCTAGAGCTGTTGAAGGTCTTAAGCCAGAAAATGTGACTATTATGGATACAAGAGGGGAGCTTCTTTCTGCCAACCTCTCCTTTAACAGGTCTGGGCTCTCACAAAGAGAATTTGATATGAAAAGAAAATATGAGAGCGAAGTCCAAAGAAAAATCCAGACGATGCTCGACACAATGCTTGGCCCCGGGAAATCAGTTGTCAGGGTTTCTGCCGAGCTCAACCTTGCCTCATCTGAGGTTAAAAAGGTGACATATACACCAGTAGTCGGTCAGAACGGCATAGTAAGATCGAGTAAGGTATCTACCGATTCCTCAAAAAGTCAGAATGCTGCTCCTCAGACCCAGTCAACAACATCGCCTCAGGGCATACCTTCCTATCAGACTCCTGCGCCAAGCTCTACATCATCGAGCAGGAAAACAGAGGATATTACAAATTATGAGATAAACCAGCAGGAAGAGATGATCAAGAACCCTGCTGGAGATATAAAAAGGCTTACAGTTTCAGTAATGGTTGACGGTACACCTCAAACAGTAAACCTTCAGTCACTGACTACTGCGGTATCCAATGCAGCAGGCATACTGCCCCAAAGAGGTGACAGTGTAGATGTTCAGGCAATGCCATTTGATAGGACATACCAGCAAAGCGAAATCAAGGCTATGCAGCAAGCTCAACTGATGGACATGATAAAAAGCATTGCTATGTGGGCTGCAATAATTATCGGTGCCATAATAGCGTTTGTATTTATTAGAAAAGCTCTGGCTTCCATGAAAAAAGAACCAGGTCGGCAAGGGGCACAGATTCTTGATGCGACAATTGGTGCTGAGGGTATAAGACATGAAAAACCTCTTAGCCCAGAAGAGTTAGCAAGGAAAAAGGCAAGGGATGAAGTTGAAAGGCTTGCCAAAGACAAGCCTTCAGAGGTTGCCAATCTCATAAAAACGTGGTTGAGAGAGGAATAAGTGAAAGGACAACATTTTTCAAATAGACAGAAGGCTGCTGCGCTCCTCTTGCAGCTTGGTCCGACTGAGGCCGCAAACGTTTTGAAACATCTTTCTGACGAAGATGTGGACCTTCTAACGCTTGAAATCGCTGGTCTGGGAAAGATAGAGAACAATGAAGTAGATGAAGTTTTAGAAGAGGCTTTTCAGACTATGTATGCCAGAGAGATCGCATCAAGAGGAGGAGTAAACTACGCAAAGGAGCTTTTGGAAAAGGCATTCGGCGTAGACAAGGCCCAGGAAATTTTGACAAGACTTTCTTCTTCTCTTCAGGTTAGACCCTTTGAAATTGCAAGGAAGGCTGATGCAAGGCAGCTTTTAAACTTTCTTCAGAACGAGCATCCGCAAACTATTGCTCTTGTGCTGGCTCACCTAAAACCAGAGCAGGCTGGGGCAATCATAAGTGAGCTGTCGCCTGCCATCCAGTCAGATGTATCTTTTAGGTTGGCTACTATGGACCGAACTTCTCCAGACGTTATTCGCGAAGTCGAAAGCGTTCTTGAAAGGAAACTTTCGACCATTGTTAGTCAGGACTTTACTGAAGTAGGCGGGGTTCAGACTTTAGCTCAAATCTTATCAAGGTCGGGTAGAGCGGTTGAAAAATCTGTCTTAGAGGCGCTGGATGAAAAGGATCCAGAATTAGCTGAAAATGTCAGAAAGTTGATGTTCACATTCGATGATATTGTAAACCTTGACGATCGTTCAATTCAGGTAGTACTTAGAGAGGTAGATTCGAAGGATCTTGGTATCGCTCTCAAGGGCAGTTCTGAAGAGGTTAAAGAGAGAATACTGAAAAATCTTTCTCAAAGAGCTGCGCAGATGCTAAAGGAAGAATTGGAATATATGGGTCCAGTAAGGTTAAAACAGGTTGAGGAGGCACAAAGCAAGATCGTCGCGATAATAAGAAGGCTTGAAGAAGCAGGTACTATAGTTGTATCGCGTGGCGGAGAAGATGAGATCGTATACTAATGAAGAAATTTGCTTTTAAGTTTGAGAAGATAAAAAAACTCAGAGATATAGAAAGAGACACCTCTCTGGGGGTTTTTGCAAAGTCACTGAGCGATTTTATGATTAAAGAAAAAGAATATAAACTCTTTTTTAAAAAAGTTTTAACTGCAAGAGAAGAATTAAACTCTGCTTTAGAAAATGGCTCGAACGTTGAGAATATTAATATTTTATTAAACAATATGTATGTATCCGAAGAAATACTGAAGAGAAAAAGAGACGAATTGTATTCAGCCTATCTAAAAGCAAAAGAAGACAAATCTGACTTTCTTTTGAAAGATGTAAAAAGAAAGATTATGGAGAAAATCAAAGACCAGCATCTAAAGCTATACGTAAGGGAATTTTTAAAAGAAGATCAATCACATATTGACGAAGCCTCAATCAACATGCATGAGTTAAAAAGGAAATCTAATTAGGTGAGCAGCGTTTTTTCGCGATCGGAGACCGTTCTTGCAGCACTAATTATGCTTATTTTAGGAATTATGATGATTCCTTTGCCCCCTGTAATGATGGACATATTGCTGTCACTGAATATATCTCTTGCAATTATCACTCTTATGGTGACGCTAAGCGTAACTACTCCACTTGATTTCTCAGTCTTTCCAACGCTCATTTTAATAATGACAATATTTAGGATTGCGTTAGAGATAGCAGCGACAAGGCTAATACTTTTGCACGCTTTTGCTGGTGAGGTAATTTACTCATTTGGTAACTTTGTGGTTGGCGGCAACTACGTGGTTGGTCTTATTATATTTTTGATCCTTATAGTCATCCAATACCTTGTTATTACAAGCGGTGCAACGCGTACGGCAGAAGTGGCAGCCAGGTTTACATTGGATTCGATGCCTGGCAAACAAATGGGAATAGATGCAGATCTAAATGCTGGCTTAATAAACGATGATCAGGCAAGGGAAAGAAGAAGAGATATCCAAAGAGAAGCAGATTTTTATGGCAGCATGGACGGCGCATCTAAATTTGTAAGAGGTGATGCAATATCTGCCATTGTAATAATGTTTATTAACATAATAGGCGGTTTTATCATTGGTATAGTACAACACAATATGGATATCGGACAGGCCTTAAGCACATATACGCTTCTAACGGTCGGAGAAGGTCTTGTCTCTCAAATTCCAGCACTTCTTCTATCCACTTCTACTGGCATAATTATAACAAGGGCATCGAGTAAAGGAGGACTTGGCTCAGACACCTTTACTCAGATGGTGGCTCAGCCCTCTGCAATACTTTTTGCTGCCTTGATAATGTTAATTATGGGTCTGATTCCTGGTTTGCCAAAGCTCCCATTTTTCATTCTTGCTGCTGCTTTTGGTTTTGCTGGGTATCTTCTTGTAAAGAAAGGCAAAGAAGAGGCGATCTCTGAAGAGGAATCTCAAGCTGAAGTGCCAGTTGTTCTTCCGCCTGTAGAAATTGATCCTTCAATTCTCAAAGTTGAAACACTGGAGCTTGAAATGGGATATTCTTTGGTGCAACTGGCCGATGTGAGTAGAGGGGAGGGCATACTCCACAGACTGGCCCTCACCAGGAGAAAGCTCTCAGAGGAAATGGGCTTTATAGTTCCACCAATCAGAGTAAGAGACAACTTACAACTTAACTCTACCAGATACCAGGTAAAAATCAGGGGAAATATAGTCGCCGTTGGAGACGCATATCCAAATAAACTGCTTGCCATGCCTCCGGCTGGGCAGGAGGTTACAATAAGCGGAATAAAGGTTAAAGAACCAGTTTTCGGTCTAAACGCAGTTTGGATAGACTTAGAAAAAAAAGAAGTTGCTGAATTATCAGGCTATACTGTAGTAGACCCATCTTCTGTCATTGTGACCCATATGACAGAAGTCATAAAATCCAATGCTGTTCTGATACTTGGCAGACAAGAGACCTCAACTCTTATTGATTCTCTAAAAACGACTCATCCCGTGTTGGTTGAAGAGGTTGTGCCCGAATTGCTCTCAATTGGAGACGTCCAGAAGGTTTTACACGCCCTTTTAAGCGAGGGCATCTCTATTAGAGATATGGTGACAATTTTTGAAGCCCTTGCTGATAATGCCAGACAATTGAGGGACGTGGCCACGCTCACTGAGGCTGTTAGAAAAAGGATAGGAAAATCAATTACTCAGATTTATGAAGACTCTCCTGGAGAAATAAGCGCAATCGTAATAGACGCCAATCTTGAGGGCGAGATTTATTCTAATTTGACTGAAAATAAAGTTTTGGACAATCAATTTGCACAGACTATTGTAAACAATATTACAGCATCAGTGCAGGAAGCCCTGTCTCAGGGCAAGAGATTTGTAGTTTTGACGACATCAAGAATAAGACCTCATATCAGAACCCTCACATTAAGAGCCCTACCGAAAATACCAATTTTGTCATTTGAAGAGCTTGATCCAAATGTAAAGCTCAAGGTTATAGCGACAGTTAAAAAATAATGGATATAGTACCTATAAAATTTGAAAAGATAGTTTGTTCTGGTAAGACTCTTGGAAAATCCTCTGGCAAAGTCGTGTTCTGCTATGGGGTTTTGCCTGAAGAGATTGCTGAAGTTAAGTTCGTTAACGAAAAGAAAGACTATATTGAAGCAGAACTCGTCAATATAATTGAGCCATCTATGTTTAGAGTCCCCCCGAAAGAAACGCACTATCTTAACTGCTCACCCTGGCAGACTATAAGCTATGACTATCAGGTTGATTTGAAAAAAAATATAACTGAAGAGGCAATATTTCAAACTGTAAAAAAAGACTTAAGACTTGATTCGTTTTATAAAGCAAATGATATATATGGATACAGAACAAAGATTGAATATAAGTTAGATAATAGCGCCCTTAATTTAAAATATGCCTTTTATAAGAGAGGGACAAAAAATCTTGTGCCTCTTGAATATGGATGTGCGCTGATAGACGATAGGGTAAATCGCCTTGCATATAGATTTTTAGATTTCATTAATTCTTTAAATATAGACAGAAAGGCTCTTGACAGGGCTGTTTTTAGAAAAGGGACAAATGGCGAAGTATTGGGAATAATTTATTTAAATTATAAAATTGATAAAATTATTTTACCCAAAATTGAAAATTTAGTTGGTCTTGTTGTAATTGCCGGGAATAATAAACAAATATATGGTCAGGAATTTATAGAACAAGATCTTTTGGGCACTCAGATAAAGTATGGCTATGACTGTTTCTTCCAAAACAATATTGAGCTATTTTCTAAGGCCTTAGAGATTATTAGAAGTGAGGTTAAAGGATTCAAGCAGGTGGCCGATCTTTATTCTGGAGTTGGCTCAATAGGCATAACTCTTAGAGATTTAGTAGACAAAATAGTATTAATAGAATCTTTTAAAAATTCATTTTTGTATTCAAAGAAGAATTTGAAAATTCTTAACACAAAAAATATAATATCATTTTTGTCCTCTTCTGAGCATATTGATATCAATTTTTTAAAGGATTCTGAGGTCGTTATCCTTGACCCTCCAAGGCCAGGAGCTGAAAAAACACTATTAGAAAAAATATTGAGAGCTCTGCCAAAAAAAATTATTTATCTTTCTTGCAATCCCATAACCCTTGGCAGAGATATGTCATATTTGTTGCAAAAATATGATTTAAAAAAGATTTATGGTTTTGACTTTTATCCAAATACTGTCCACACAGAAACACTTGCTATTTTTGAGAGATAGAAAACCAACTATTGTAAAATTAACTGAAACAAGCTAATTTTAAGGCTTTTCTATACTCACCTCAGTTGCCTTTATTACTGCATTTACCTCGTCTCCAACTTTTAGCATAAGTTTTTCCACGCTTCTGGTCGTGACTATAGAAACTATAATTCCAGCAGTGGTCTCTACGTTTACTTCAGATACCACATCACCTTTAACAATTTCAACAATCTTGCCCTTTAAGTGATTTCTTAAAGTACTTTCCATATAATCCTCCCAAAACAGTATTTAATGACTTTATTATATGAGTGATCACAAGATAATGTCAAATTTAATTAGAGATCAGATTAATTGACTTTATTTTGTTAATTATATGTTAAAAATGAAATTAACTTAAAAAATAGTAAGTCAAAGAATATGTGCATTTTTTATAATCACTATCTTTTAACCTGTATTGACCCTTGACAAATAGATTGTATTACCATATATAATATATATCAGCCTTTAAGAGGGCTTGCTAAGTTAAATAAACGTCGATGGCGACTTCATCTTAGCTTGAGCTTGGAGTTCTTCACTCATATCAAAGTTTGAGTAAAAAATTTGAAGTTTGCGGGTGATATTTCATCGCCCACATCCTGCGCGCCCGTAGCTTAGCTGAGCAGAGCGACGGACTTGGAGTCCAAAGTTCAAGGGTTCTCCGAGTTGTATATCCTAAAACGTTTGTCATGGATATATAACCTGGGCTTTATTAAGCCCACGGGGTATGTTTGGAAACGAACACACCTTCACATATGAAAAGGAGGAAATAATTATGAAAAAGATTGTTATTGTGTGTTTTGCTTGTTTGATTGTCGTTTCTTCTGTGTTTTTGATTTCAGGCTGCTCGTCTAGTAAATCCACTAACTCTAAACAAACAACCATTACCATTTCAGCAGCAGCTAGTCTTACCGAATCTTTGAATAAGATTATTGCAAATTTTGAAAAAGCTTATCCCAATGTTTTAGTTAGGGTTAACTATGGTGCATCTGGTGCTTTGAGACAACAAATAGAGCAAGGGGCCAAGGTAGATCTGTTCCTTCCTGTTTCTTTAAAAGATCTACAAACCTTAGAGTCTGAAAAATTAATAGATCCATCTAAATCAGAAGTTTTTGCTAAGAACATACTTGTTTTAATAGTTCCAAAGGGCAATCCTTTGGGCATAAAGGGTGTTGATGATTTGAAGAGGGAGGACGTTAAGCGTATAGCTATTGGTGCAGTCCCAAGTGTGCCAGCTGGTGTTTATGCCAAAGAAAGCATGGAAAAAGTAGGATTGTTTAACGAGCTTAAAGATAAATTTATTTATGCAAAGGATGTTAGGCAGGTTCTTGATTATGTAAACACTTCAAACGTTGATGCTGGTTTTGTATATAGGACTGATGCAGCGATTGTTAAAGATGTGGAAATTGCAAGCACGATTCCCGATCTAAATCATAAACCGATCGAATATTATGCAGCTATTATTAACTCGTCAAAAAATCAAGATATTTCCACAGAATTTATGAAATACCTGTTAGACAAGGACTCACAAAAGATTCTTAGTGGATATGGCTTTTTGCCTCCCAAGACTTCAAGTGAAAATTAAAGAGCACATATTAGTTTAGTATGAACAGTATAGACTATACCCCAATATGGCTTTCTTTAGAGGCGTCGCTAATGTCTTCTATCTTTCTTGTAATATTTGGCATTTTAGTTGCAAGGTTTATGTCAGAGAATAACTTTAAGGGTAAAGATGTGCTAGATGGGCTGTTTGTCCTGCCATTAGTGGTGCCGCCTGTTGTTGTGGGATTTCTTTTGCTTGTCTTATTTGGGAAATACGGACCTCTTGGCATTTTTTTAAAAAATACTTTTGGCATTTCAATTGTCTTTACTATTTATGCAGCAGCAATCGCATCCTTTATAGTATCTTTTCCTTTAATGTACAAAAGCGCAAGATCAGCCTTTGAAGAAATAGATGAAAATCTAAAAGATGCAGCTAAGACCTTAGGTGCCGGTAATTGGAAAATATTTTTTACAATTACCGTTCCTCTTTCATCCCGCGGCTTAATTTCTGGTTTTATCATTGCTTTTGCAAGGGCATTAGGAGAATTTGGAGCGACTATAATGGTAGCAGGTGATATTCCTGGTGTTACAAATACCGTTCCTATTCAGATTTTTTTTGCAACAGAAAATGGCCAAATGCACGAGGCCTTTTTTTATGTGGCCGTCATTTGCCTAATCAATTTGGTCTTAATATTTATTTCAAACAAAATATCTAGAAAGAAAGCTTCTTATAAGGAGTTAGAAAATGCTAAAAGTTAACATATTTCAAAAACTTTCTAATTTTGATTTGCAAATATGCTTTGAAGCAGAAAATCAAGTCTTAGTTTTGTTTGGTCCATCTGGCTGCGGAAAAACTACAACCCTTAAACTGTTGTCTGGTCTAAGAAAGCTTCACAAGGGAAGCATTGTTTTTAAAGAGACTGCTTTTGCAGATACAGATAAAGGGATTTTTATTTCTCCCCAGAAAAGAAAATTTAGTATGATGTTTCAAGATTATGCTCTTTTTCCACATCTTAGCGTATACAATAACATTCTTTATGGTTCAAAGAAGAACAAGGTTGATCATTTAAGGGCTCAAGAGCTGATGTCTAAATTTAATATAACCCAATTAAAAGACTCATTTCCGTTGCTGATATCTGGTGGAGAGAGGCAAAGGGTAGCTCTTGCAAGGGCTCTTATGACAGAACCAAATGCCATATTATTAGACGAACCATTGTCTGCACTTGACTCGGAAACGCGTGTTAGACTTGGAGAAGAAATTAGAAATTTTCAAGAAAGCTTCAACATATTGTTCATTTTAGTTACACACGATAAAGAAGAGGCTAATCGCATTGGTGACAGAATTATATATCTTAATTCGGGCAGAATTACTAATGATGTCGTAGTGCAGCATTAGTTTTTTCTTTGTCTCTTTTCATAAAATCTTATCGTAACGAGATATGTATTTGTTCAATAAGTTACACAGTGCTATTATAGCCAGTATTACAATGGTTATACTATTTACATATAATGCAAAACAC
>NZ_JBAGBW010000023.1 GCF_039822205.1 Thermodesulfobium sp. 4217-1 | reverse complement strand
ATTATATATTATTTGTTGGTTTTTGAATATAAAAATTATTAGCAAATAAATAAAATTTACGAAATAATTTTATTTATTATATTAAAGTAGACCAAAAATATATAAGAAATATCGGAATAGCTAAAATAGCAAACCACAGATTTAAAATTCCAATTGGAACTATTATAACTAACAAAAACCAATGAATTAGTATTTTTTTATTGCTTTGAAATTTTTGCTGAATATCTAAATTTCTAATTATCACAATCAAACCTGAGAGTGACCACCCATACAGGGCTAAATATCCGTGCATTTGCAGTAATAGGCTGTTTAAGAATTGATAGATAGAGATATCTGGATGAAAAAATTGTAAGCATATCATTGAAAGTCCGGTGAGAGAAGTTAAAATAAGAAAAAAAATTCCAGATATTAAAAACTTTTTATTTATAAAATAAGTGGAGTTTTTAAGAAACAGATAAAGAGTAAATATTATATAGATTATTAATAAACTAGCACAAATAATCTCTCCTATTGCTATTTTTAAGATTATAAATATGAAAAATATGATAACGCCAATGTTTACAAACCAAAAACTGATTTCCTCTTGCATTTTTAAAATCGGATCATCTTTGTGACCCATTAGATCGTAAATTATTGAAAATATTATTAAAGACAGCGGAAAGGAAAATCCTAGATAAAAATAATTTAAAGGCAAAACGTTTGAGGGCAATATTTGTAAATAATAATTATTTAAAATCGTTAATTCAGCTAAAACTATCCCAATTGACAGGCAAAGCAACGAAGCTAAGTGGAATTTTCTTTCAACAGGAACTTTGTAATTAAAGAAGGAAAATGGAAAGAATCCAAAATGATGAATCCTAACTCTTTCAACAAGCAAGACTAATGCTGCTCCTAAAATTAATGAGATCATATAGAGGTTTAGAAAAACACTTATACTGAAAAGAAACGATATTGCCAGATAAAGCCATGTGTTTTTTGAAAACCTAACTTCTTTATTTGTAAACCATAATATAACTGTCCCTCCTACAATTAGATTGAAGAAAAATATATGCAGACGCTGGATTTGAAACGATTCAGAAGATGTCCAAATAAGCAGGTCTTTTTGATGTGGAAAAACTAAGCCTGCAAAACCAAGCATAAAGCCTATAATTACCAGAAAATAAATAGTTAATTTTTCGTATATAGTCAAATTATCACCATATTATATATTTTATATGCAATATTACTAATTTTAGCATAAAAATACTTTAGAAATTGGTTAAGTTTTTATCATTAATTTGAAATTAAATTTAACAGTATATTTGCGTTGAATTCACGTAAATTATAATGTTTGATCTAAATATTATTTATGGTATAATACAATAAGTATTTAGATTAAGCTATATTAAGGAGGTTAAGGGATGTTAAGGGGAAGAGATTTATCAAGATCAAAGCTCTCTATTTCAAAAGATGAATTACTGACTGAAACTGGTTCGTACGATCACATTATGCAAAGGCGCTGGGTAGGGAAAGATCTTAAGTTGATTAAATACAGCATGAAAAGCTCTACGATGTTCGACGGAGAAAGCAAGTCAACTGAAGGGGATTCTTAGCTAAACTTGAGCCCATGTCCATTTGATGGATGTGGGCAACTTTTTTTAAGGGGGATTACTTGTTATTTATATTTTCTACTACATATGATACGACTGTAGATCTTTTAGTATATTATATTGGCGAGGATAAGGTATTTAGATTTAATACTGATATTTTTAAAGATTATAAAATATTTATAGATGAAGATTCATTTAAGATTGAGGACCCTACAGGTAGATACGTTACCGATAAGGACATTACAAAGGTTCTTTGGAGAAAGCCTTCCAGAATAAGAGATCTATTTCCTGAAGAAAGGCTATCTTCAGAAGATGCTTATTATGAAATAGAGATATGGTATGTAATGAGAGAGATAATCAATCTTCTATGGTCTGAAGGTAAAATTGTTTTAACTGAGCCCCTTGTGGATTATAGAGTGGGAAAATTTGTTCAACTAAAATGTGCTAAAAAGTTCTTTAATGTGCCTAAATATATTTTTAGATATGGTTTTGATAAGAAACTCAATACAGAAGGTGATACTATTATTAAGAGCCTTACATCTGAGCCAATTTCTGAGGATGGATCGGTAGTTTTCGCTACTAAAGTGAATCAAAATGAGTTAGATGTTAATTGTCCATGGTTTGTTCAGGAGTATGTTCACTCTCAGAAGGACATTACGGTAGTATTTGTAAGGGATGAAATATTTGCTTTTGAACTTGATAGAACTTCTTTTCTTGATAAAACGATTGACTGGAGAGAGCTTTCGGTTGATACTACTACTGATATGTGGTTGCCACACATTCTGCCAGACTGTGTAAGGGATTCTATTTTTCAGTTTATGAGAGAACTAAAACTTCACTTTGGAAGGTTTGACTTTCTATATGGCGAAGATAAGTACTATTTTTTGGAGATAAACCCAAACGGGCAATGGGCATGGTTAGATTCTGAGAGAAAGCTTAAACTATTGGATAAAGTTATTAATGAAATTTCACCCGATACGCCTCTTTATACCATTCCATTTTCAAGATATTAACTTCATATAGAATGAAAGATATTTTTAAGTTTTTCTTTCGTTATAAAAAAATTACACTTTTTATAATATTTCAGATTCTTTTTATCCAACTATTTCAACTTCTTAAGCCCTGGCCTGTAAAATTTGCATTTGATTATCTAATTGAAAAGAAAAATCTGCCTTTTAGTGCTGTGGGTTATCTGCCTTTCGATATCCAACTATTTATTCTTTGTGCGTCATTTGTATTAATATATTTTCTGTTAGGCGCGTTTGTACTGCTGAATAATATATCTAAAATATATTTTGGAAACGCAATATTGACCGATATTAGGTTGGATATTTATAGAAAATTACAGAAAATTCAGATCTCATATTTTAATAAAAAATCAGCAGGTGACATAATATATAGAACTATAAATGACACTCAGTCAATTCAGGTCATAGCAACAAAAATAATTTTTCCTTTGATTTCTTCAATAATTCTTCTCTTTGGAATATTTATTGTGATATTTCAAATCAATCAAAAGCTTTTATTTGTATTCTTCTTTACTATCCCTGTTTTGTTTTTGTCTATCTCTTTTCTAAATAAGGCTATTTTTAAGGTTTCAAATAAGTTAAGGGAAAAAGAGAGCAAGCTATTGTCTACGGTGGAATACTTCTTAAATAATATGCATATCGTGAGAATTTTTAACATGGAAGATTCTGAATACAAAAAATTCCAAACCTCCAGCAGCGACGCGCTTAGTCTAAATCTCCAACTTAATATTTTTGAAACTATTCATGCCTGGGTTGTAAATGTTCTAATCGCTTTGGGTACTGCAGTGATATTGTGGTTTGGGGTAAAACAGGTTTTGTCAAATGATTTGACCATTGGAGACTTGATAATATTTATTTCTTACTTAGAGTCCTTATATGGACCTATTAACAGCATTTCTCAGAGCATTAGCCTATATTATGAATCGAGGGCTGGTATAGAAAGAGTTCTATCTCTCCTAAATGAAAACGAACTAATAGTTGATGGACATGAATGTATAAAAAATAACATCATTAACTATATTGAGTTTAAAAATGTCAACTTTTTGTATGAATCTAATGACCTGCTAATTAAAGACGCAAATTTTAAAATTTTTCGTTCTGATAAGGTTGCTTTGGTTGGCAAGTCTGGATCTGGCAAGACTACAATCGCCTCTTTGTTGATTCGCTTTATTGAGCCCACTATGGGTGACATACTCATAAATGACAAAGATATAAAGGAATTCAAACTGGGATCACTCAGAGATAGCATTTGTTTGGTTGGGCAAAGACCAATATTGTTTAATGGAACAATTCTTGAAAATATAAAATATTCGAATTTTGATAAATCAGATTGCGATATAGATGAAATTTTAAAAATTGTATGTTTAGATGATTTTGTAAAAAACTTGCCAGATGGAATCCACACTCATGTGGGGGAGAGGGGATATATGCTTTCTGAGGGGCAAAGACAAAGAATATCTCTTGCGAGAGCCTTGCTCACAAACGCAGGAGTTTTTATCTTTGATGAGGCCACATCGGCAATCGACATAAACACACAAAAAGACTTATTTGAGAATATTATGAACAGATTTCAAGACAAGACTATTGTTTATACTACCCATAGGCCTGAGAACTTAAGATATTCTGATTATCTTCTGGTTATTCAAGAGGGCAGGATTTTTAAAACAGACAAAACAGATTATAAAATTTAATAGTTTACTAAAATGGTAAATTATTATACAATAATAGTATAGTAAATTAGTAAACTTTATTTATAAAAAATTTAAGTTTAAATGGCTGTGTGTAAGAAAGTTATAAATTTGATTATTAAAAATGTGATTCAAGGAGGATTTAAGATGAAAAGATCTATATATATGGATTATGCTGCTACTACTTTTGTAAGGCAAGGTGTTTTAGATGAGATGATGCCTTATTTCAAGGATAATTTCGCCAATCCATCTTCCTTGTATTCTTTTTCTGAGATCAACAAAAGTGCTATCAAGCTTGCGCGACATAAGGTAGCAAAAGTTATAAACTCGGATGAGAACGAGGTTTATTTTACATCTGGCGGTTCTGAAAGCGACAATTGGGCTATTAAGGGCATTGCATTTGCTAATAGAGCCAGGGGAAATCATATTATCACGTCACAGATAGAACATCATGCAATATTAAATGCAAGTAAGTTTCTTGAAAAGAATGGATTTTCTGTGACTTATTTGCCTGTAGACTCTGAAGGCTTTATAAAAATAGAGGATCTGAAAAATGCTATTACCGAGAAGACTATATTGGTTTCAATAATGTTTGCGAATAACGAAATTGGTACGATTGAGCCAGTATCAGAAATTGGAAAAATCTGTAGAGAAAAGGGTATATATTTTCATACTGATGCAGTCCAGGCAGTTGGACATTTGCCTATTGATGTAAAATCAATGAACATAGACCTGTTGTCTATGTCAGGCCACAAATTCTATGGGCCTAAAGGTGTCGGAGTATTGTATATAAGAAAAGGCGTTAAGATAGATAATTTAATTGATGGCGGTGCACAGGAAAGAGGTAAGAGAGCCAGTACAGAGAATGTGTCTGGAATTGTTGGATTGGGTAAGGCTATTGAAATTGCTGGAGAAGAGCTTGATTTTGAAATCAATCGTCTGAGAGTTTTAAGAGATAAGATAATTGAAGGCATTCTAAATAAAGTCCCTAATGCAAAGTTGAATGGTCCCAGAGGCGACAATAGATTGCCCAACAATGTAAACATTAGTTTTGTAGGAGTAGAGGGCGAGACCTTGCTCTTTGACCTGGATGACGCAGGAGTTTTTGTCTCTACTGGAAGTGCCTGTGCATCTGGTTCCCTGGAACCTTCGCATGTCCTGCTCTCGATCGGTCTATCTCATGAAGTCGCTCATGGTTCTGTAAGGATGACTCTTGGATTGAATACAACCGAAGAAGACGTTGACTATGTTTTAGATGTTTTGCCTAAAATTGTGGAAAGAAGAAGGGCTATGTCGCCCCTTTGGAGTCAAATTTTAGATAGAGAGGAGCAGATATCATGTACAGCGAGAAAGTAATGGATCATTTTAGAAACCCAAGAAATGTGGGCGTTATTTCTGACGCTGATGGAATAGGTGAAGTAGGCAATCCCAGATGCGGCGATATTATGAAGGTTTATATAAAAGTTAAGGATAATATTATTGAGGATGTAAAATATGAGACCTATGGCTGTGCATCTGCAATTGCATCATCTAGTATTGCAAGTGAGCTGATAAAAGGCAAGACGGTCGAAGAAGCGTGGGAGATAACAAATAGGGCTGTAGCAGAGGCATTGGATGGCTTACCTCCTATGAAAATGCATTGCAGCGTTTTGGCTGAAGAAGCAATACATAAAGCTATAAATGACTACAGAAAAGCCAATAATCTTGATCTGTGGAAAGAGAGGACGCATGCTGAGGTTATAAAGGATCATCAATGTAATAATTAAAATTTTAATTATATAAAATCAAATAACCACCCTTAGATTCATATTATCAAGTATTTTTGGGTGGTTATTTAACATAAAGAGTTGCATACTCAAGCTTCATTAGAAACACTTTTGAGTTTCTGATGGTAATTCGGTGTAGCTTGAAACAAAGCAATTTGTCAACTTGAAGTATTTTTTTAATAACAGTATAATTATTTATTGCTATTAGATAGGGGAGGTAATTTGTTATGGAAATTGTAAAATTAAAAAGTCTGTTCTCGGATTCTGATAATTTGATATCAAGATATGATGGATTAATTGTGAGAAAAAATATCGAAAAAATATTAGAAAATGATAATAAAGTTGTGATTGATTTTGAAGGGTTTGTCCTTATTACTCAGTCTTTTGGAGATGAGATAATAGGTGTAATAGTTCGCAATAAAGGTGTAGAATTTGTAAAAAATCATATAGGTTTAATTAATACAAATGGGCAAATAAAAGATGTTTTGAATTTTGTTGTAAGCTATAGCAAAAAGATGAAGACTGCTTAAAATAAGATTATTAAAATGGATTTTACTTTTGAAAATTTTGTTGAAGAATTCAATAATTTTGTAAAAATAAGTCAAAATGAGATTAATGTTTCAAACTACTGGTTTATTGAACCTATAGGTGGGGCAATATTGAAAGCTTTAGAACTAGAAAATTCTAATCTTAATGTACGTACAAATCCTTCATATTTATCATCTAGTTATATAAAAACTCTTTCTTCTAAATATAATATAGATAAAAATTATATTCCTTTAGAAATTGTAGACTTTAATAATATTAGAGAAAATGGCAATAAAATAGTTAATTTAATAATCCGTAACTTGCATAAAGAAGACAAAAATGATCTAAGTGATTATTTGATATATATGACTGGTGAACTTTTAAATAACGCTGTATATCATTCTTTAAGCGATAGAACACCTGTTATATCAGGACAGTATTTCTCAAAAAAGGGTAAAATTCAGATATGTATAATTGACAGAGGTGTAGGATTTTTATCTAATTTGAGAGGAAAATATAATGTCTTTACAGAGAGTGAAGCAATAATAAAAGCTTTAGAAAAAGGGGTTAGTTCTCCACCATCTAAAGTTAACCTTTATTATTCAGAAATAAATCATGCAGGTTATGGTTTGTATACTTTAAGAAGAATTATAGAAGAAACAAATGGCAGATTGATCATCATTTCTAACAATTGTGCAGTTAAATTAGGATGCAATAATATAAAAATATTATCTGAAGAGGTTAATTGGAAAGGCGTTATAGTTGTTTTTGAGCTTTCAGAAAGTGGTATGAGCGATATATTGAAACTTTATATGTTGCAATATTTCCTAAAGGCGTTTGTTTGGAATGATGATGATGATGATAAAATTTTCTGAGATAGGCTTTGAAGTTATTATAATTTTCTAAAATTTTTCTCAAGTTGCTTTATTGTAAAAGTTTCTTTTTTTTCTACCTGTTGGCTTCTATAAGCTCTTCTTTAATCTCTAAGGCTAATATATCCATTAATAGACTGTTTATCGAAATCATAAATGACCATTTATGTGACACTTATGAGATGTTTTTTATTGAGAATTTTTTAAAGTTCATAAAAGTAAGCTATATATACTAAACCTATTAATTATCACTCTATCGTTCTATTGAGTATTATGTTATCAATACTATTGACACGTAGTAATCAATATGGTATATTATTTTTGAAAATATAATTTAATACTTTTCGGAGGTGTAATAATGTCAGACAAGATTGTTGGTATCGACTTAGGTACTACTAATTCAGTTATTGCTGTAGTTGAAGGCGGCGAGCCTGTTGTAATACCAAATAGTGAGGGTAGTAGACTGACGCCATCTGTAGTCGGTTTTACAAAAACTGGTGATAGATTGGTAGGTCAACTTGCGAGAAGGCAGGCTGTACTTAACTCTGATAATACTGTTTATTCGGCGAAAAGGTTTATAGGGCATCGTTTTTCTGAGGTTTCTGCTGAGAAAAAAAGAGTGGCATATGAAGTTGTGCAGGGTCCTAATGATTCTGTAAAATTTAAAATACCAGTTGCAAATAAGGATCTCTCTCCTGAGGAGATATCCTCAATGATACTAATGAAGTTAAAGACTGATGCAGAGGCATATCTTGGCACCAAGATTACAAAAGCTGTTATTACTGTGCCCGCATATTTTAACGATTCACAAAGACAGGCTACAAAAGATGCTGGTAAAATCGCTGGCTTAGAAGTAGTAAGGATAATAAATGAGCCTACTGCTGCAGCTCTTGCTTATGGTTTGGATAAGAAAAAGAATGAAACAGTTCTTGTTTGGGATCTTGGCGGCGGAACATTTGATGTGTCAATATTAGAAGTTGGTGACGGAGTTTTCGAAGTAAAATCTACATCTGGAGATACTCACTTAGGCGGAGATGATTACGATCTAGCTCTTGCAACCTATCTGGCTGAAGAGTTCAAAAAGGATCAGGGAATAGATTTAAAAACTGATAAGCAAGCCTGGCAAAGACTGCTGGAGGGATCAGAGAAAGCTAAGATTGAGCTTTCTTCCATGACATCCACGAACATAAGCTTGCCATTTATTACTGCTGATCAAACTGGTCCAAAGCACCTTGAGATGGCTATTACCAGAGCAAAGTTTGAGGATATCACAAGAAGTCTTACCGAAAGATGTATCGCTCCATTTAGACAGGCTGTTGATGATGCAAAACTTAAGGTTGAAAATATAGATGAAATCATCCTTGTGGGCGGTTCTACCAGGATGCCTTCTGTTCAAGAGCTTGTAAAGAAGTTAATTGGAAAAGAACCAAATAAGGGAGTAAATCCTGATGAAGTTGTGGCTGTAGGCGCTGCTATTCAAGGCGCAGTTCTTACGGGAGAAGTAAAGGACATAGTTTTGTTAGACGTTACGCCGCTTTCTTTGGGCATTGAGACTCTTGGTGGCGTCTTTACAAAGATGATTGAGAGAAATACTACTATTCCTACTAAGAAGAGTGAAATATTTACCACAGCAGAGGATAGTCAGCCTGCCGTGGAAATTCATGTTCTTCAGGGAGAAAGAGCTATGGCAAGGGACAATAGAACCCTTGCAAGGTTTAGGTTGGAAGGATTGCCACCTGCTCCAAGAGGGGTACCTCAAATCGAAGTTGCTTTTGATATTGATGCAAATGGTATTTTAACTGTTCATGCGAAAGATCTTGGTACTGGCAAGGAGCAAAGGATTACCGTTACGGGAGCCTCTACCCTGTCTAAGGATGATATTGATGAAATGGTTAAGAAGGCTGAGCAATTTGCTGAAGAAGATAAGAGGATCAAAGAAGAAACTGATACAAGAAATCAGGCAGAAAGCTTCGCCTATAGCTTAGAGAAGACTCTTAAGGATATGGGCGATAAGGTTTCTCAAGATGAAAAAACAAAGATTGAAAAAGGAATTTCAGAATTGAGAGATCTGGTAAACAATAACGCTGCCAAGTCTGAAATTGAAGCAAAAATGAATGAGCTAAAAGAGCTAAGCTATAAGCTTAGCGAAGAAATTTATAAAAATAGCTCATCTACTGCCTCTTCTGGACCGACAACATCTGAGTCTTCACAACAAGGTCCTCAAGAAGGCGAAGTTATAGACGCTGATTTTAAAAAGGACAATTAAGAGAAATTCTAAAAATATTTTGTATTTGTTTTGAGAATTATTGCTTTTAAGATAGTTAAATGTTTTTGAGCTTGATTGTTTCTTTTGCTAAGGTAACGGGTGGCAACATTATAAATATGGTTATTTAAATTTGCTGTCACTCGTTACCAGGGCATCAATACTTGAAACATGTTTTGGAAAACTTTATAAATATTTAAGCAGTATATTGAAAGGAGGTAAAAATATGTCTGAGATAAAAATAGAAAACAATGATGAGTTCGACAAGGAGTCTAAAGACTATGTCGAAACTCCAATTGAAGATAAAGATGCTCTTATTGAGCAGCTAAAAAAAGAAGTAAGCGATTTGCAAAATAAATATCTAAGAAGTGTCGCTGATTATGACAATCTTAGAAAAAGAAATCAAAGAGAAATAGATTTTAAATCAAATGAGATAAGAAGAAGTTTCTTGTCTAAGATACTTCCCAATATTGATCAGCTTGAAAAAGCCCTGTCTTACTCTGACTCTGATAGCTTTAAAAAGGGAATAGAGATGGTTTACAAAAACCTGTATGAAGCGCTCAAATCGGAAAATGTTAAAAAGATTGACGCTGAGCCCGATAGCATCTTTAATCCACTTTATCATGAAATCGTTTTCGCAGAGGAATCAGATAAACCTGAAGGCACAATACTTCAAGAACTTAGTGCTGGTTATATGTATAACAACGAAGTATTGATCCCATCAAAAGTAAAAGTAAGCCGACCGCCCAAAAAGGAAGGCGAAATCTTAGATGAACTATAAAGACTATTATAAGATCCTTGGTGTAAACAAAAATGCTACTGAGAAAGAGATTAAGCAGGCTTATAAAAAGCTGGCAAGAAAATTTCACCCTGATCTCCCAGGCGGTGATGCCGAAAAATTTAAAGAGATAAACGAAGCCCACGAGGTATTATCAAATGTTGAAAAGAGAAAAATATACGATCAGATGGGGACTTCATGGACAGGCGGAGCGTCAGGCAATCAAAACGCAAATGGTGGATTCTATAATCAATATAACGTTAACCCTGGTGACTTTGACAATATCTTTGACCTCATAAATGGCATATTTGGTTCTAGCGGTAAGAAGGGCTTTTCCAGTAAGGGATTTTCACCATTTGACCTTTTTGGAAAGCAGCAAAACGTTAGAACAAATATGGGTCAAGATGTAGAATCTGAAGTAGTTTTATCTTTTCATGAATTTTTACACGGAACTACAAAAAAAGTAAATCTATCTTATTTAAAAAGAGACGTTGAGCTAAAGATTCCTGCTGGAGTAAAAGAAGGGTCCAAGATCAAGTTTAAAGGTTTGGGCCAAAATGGCGGAGATCTATATGTAAAAGTGAAGATCGAAAAAGATTCAAGATTTTCTTTTGACGGTGAAAACATTAAAACATCGATAAACATTTCTCTATTTACTGCACTTCTTGGAGGAGAGGCCTCGGTGGAAAGTCCTGATGGCAAGGTGACTGTAAAGATTCCACCCAGTTCTTCATCTGGAACAACTTTAAGATTAAAGGGACTTGGGTTATTAAAACATAATAAAGTTAGAGGCGATCTTCTTGTTAGTTTGAACGTACAAATTCCGAAAAATCTTTCAAAAGATGAGAAAGAGCTTGTAGAGAAATGGGCAAAGTTAAGGGGTGAGAAATAATGTCAGAAACAGTAGGTTTTTATGCAATTAGTATTGTTTCAAAGATGCTGTCAATTCACCCGCAGACTATAAGAAGATATGAAGAGTTGGGTTTGATTTGTCCAAAAAAGCTTGCTGGCAAAACAAGAGTTTTTAGCGATGAAGATATTGAAGTGTTAAAAAAGATTCAGGAATTTACAAAAGACCTTGGAATAAATATAGCTGGAGTGGAGGTAATATTAAGGCTTTCGAAGCGTGTAGAGGAGTTAGAGTCTGAAGTGTTAAGACTAAATAGTATCTTGGAAAAAATTTCTCAAGAGAAAGAAGGTGAGAATAATGAATCCAGATAAATTTACCGAACAATTAAGAGATTCTTTGGAATCAGCACAAAGAATTTTAATATCTTTTCAGAATAGCCAGCTGGATGTGGAACATCTTTTGTATGCGATGCTTAGTCAGCAAGAGGGACTTGTTGGGAATATATTAACAAGAGCTGGCATTAACAAGAACGATATTAAAAGTAAACTGGAATCAATCTTACACAAATTGCCAAAAATCCAATATTCATCCGCAACTCCACAAATTTACATTACTCCTTCTCTAAAAAAAGTTTTGGATATTGCTGAGGAAGAAGCTATCAGGCTAAAAGATGAATTTGTAGGAATTGATCATGTTTTGATCGCGATTGTAAAGGAGGGCGAGAGCCCTGCTTCAAGATTATTGAATGAATACGGCTTTACAGAAGAAAAAGTTTACCAAATACTTAAAGATATAAGAGGTACCCAAAGAGTGACGGATCCTGGTGCTGAAGATAAATATCAAGCCCTTGAAAAATATACAAGAAATTTAACTCAACTTGCTTTAGAAGGAAAGCTAGATCCTGTAATAGGTAGGGATGAAGAGATTGAAAGAGTTATGCAAATCCTTTCAAGAAGGACGAAAAACAATCCTGTATTAATAGGTGAACCAGGTGTAGGAAAGACTGCTATTGTTGATGGCATTGCTCAAAAGATAGCTTCAAACGATGTTCCTGAAATATTGAAAGGCAAACAACTTCTATCTCTTGATATGGGTGCGCTCATAGCTGGAACAAAGTTTAGAGGCGAATTCGAGGAGAGATTGAAGGCAATAATTGATTCTGTAACTAAGACGCAAAATTATATATTGTTTATTGATGAATTGCACACTGTAGTTGGAGCAGGCGCTGCAGAAGGCGCTATGGATGCGTCTAATCTTTTGAAACCTGCTCTTGCAAGAGGTGAACTGAGGGTGATAGGAGCTACTACACTCGACGAATACAAAAAGCATATTGAAAAAGACCCAGCACTTGAAAGAAGGTTTCAACCAGTTTTTGTTAAGGAACCCAGCGTAGAGGATACTGTTTCTATCTTAAAGGGCCTAAGAGATAAATATGAGGCGCATCACAGGGTGAAGATAACTGATGATGCAATAGAATCGGCTGCTAATCTCTCTGAGAGGTATATATCCGATAGATTTTTGCCAGATAAAGCTATAGATTTGATTGACGAAGCTGCTGCAAAGGTAAGGATCCAACTTTCAAATATGCCAACAGACCTCAAAGAAATGGAAAATAAACTTTCAAGATTAAATCAAGAAGGCCAAGAGGCCGTTAAAAGAGAAGACTATGAATCGGCTGCAAAGTTAAAAAATGAATCTGATTCACTTTCAAAAGAATTTAAAGAAAAAAGAGATAAATGGCTTATTGACAAAAAGGTTAATGAGGTTGTAGATAAAGAAGATATTGCAAATCTGGTTTCCAGGTGGACAGGGATACCTGTAACAGAATTGGTTCAAGAAGAAGTTGACAAATTGACTAAGATGGAGGACATATTACATAAAAGAATAATTGGTCAAGATGAGGCAGTCGAAGCTGTCTCAGAAGCTATCAGGAGATCAAGGTCTGGATTAAAGGATCCGAAGAGGCCTGTAGGATCCTTTCTATTCTTGGGGCCAACTGGTGTGGGCAAAACTGAGCTTAGCAAGGCGCTGGCTGCCTTTTTATTTAAAGATGAAAATGCTTTGGTAAGGATTGATATGTCAGAGTATATGGAAAAGCATTCTGTATCAAGGTTGGTTGGAGCTCCTCCAGGATATGTGGGATATGAAGAAGGTGGACAGCTTACTGAGGTTATCAGAAGAAGGCCATACTCTGTGATCCTTTTGGACGAAATTGAGAAAGCCCATCCTGATGTGTTTAACATATTGTTGCAGGTTCTTGATGATGGCAGATTGACTGACGGTAAGGGCAGGACTATAGATTTTAGAAATACTGTTATAATAATGACATCTAACTTGGGTTCTGATGTATTGTTAAATACAAATGTGGAAGACGAGCACGAATTTGAAAAAGCTAAAAATAGAGTTCTATCTTTGTTAAACTCTTCCTTCAGACCGGAATTTTTAAATAGAATTGATGAGATTGTCGTATTTAAGCCACTTTCGAGATCTGATATAGAGAAAATTGTAAAATTGATAATAGATAATATACAGGAAAGATTGAGCGAAAGAAAGATTAATATTATACTAACAGATGAAGCTAAAGACTTTTTTGCCAGAGAAGGATATGAGCCAACTATGGGAGCGAGACCTCTAAAAAGGTTTATGCAGAAAAAACTTGAGAATCTCATTGCAAAAGAAATTTTAAATAAAAACTTAAAAGAGGGAGATAATGTGAAAATAGTTGTAGAGAATAATAATATCTCTTTGGTAATAGAAAATTGAATCCTTTTGATATAATTTGGTTTCTATTTATAATTTTTGCCTTTACCCCTGTTCTACAGCAAAAATATCTTGAGAGTATGAGGGTAAGGACCATAAGGTCTCTTGAAAAGAAGATGAACTCAAGGGTTATCACCCTCATTCACAGACAGGAGACTATATCATTTTTTGGAATTCCTCTTTCAAGATATATTGATATTGACGATTCTGAGCAAATATTGAGAGCCATAAGGCTTACAGAAAAAGATATGCCTATCGATATTATCATGCACACGCCTGGAGGGCTGGTGCTGGCTGCCGAACAGATAGCAAAGGCACTTATCAGGCATCCTGCGCAGGTGAGGGTTTTCGTCCCTCACTACGCAATGTCTGGCGGTACTATGCTCGCTCTCGCTGCCGATGAGATATACCTTGATGAGAATGCTGTCTTAGGACCTGTAGACCCTCAGTTAGGAGAATATCCTGCAGTTTCTATTATTCAGGCTGTAAGAGAAAAGGGCATGGAGAATGTGGAAGATAAAACCTTGATTTTGGCAGACATGTCACAAAAAGCTATTAATCAAGTAAAGAGCACTATAAGGCAGCTTTTGTCTGATAGGATGGACAACGAAAGGGCATCATTTTTAGCCGATCTCTTTACAAGCGGAAAATGGACCCATGATTATCCGATTTCATTTGAAGAGATAAAGAATTTGAGCATTCCGGTTAAAAATGATTTGCCAGATGAGGTATATGAACTGATGGAATTGTATCCCCAGGCTGGCAACAGAAGGCCTTCGGTGCAATTTATTCCTATTCCATATAGACTTCCTACGAAAGGTAAATAAGGTATAAAGAAATGGCTGAAAAAATTGGTACATTATTTGTTGTTTCTGGTCCTTCAGGTGTGGGAAAAGGTACTGTTATAAAAGAGCTGATGCAAAAAGATCCAATGCTTTGCCTTTCTATCTCGATGACGAGCAGATTGAGAAGGTCTAATGAAGTCGATGGGAAGGATTATTTCTTTGTTTCTGAGTCTGAATTTTTAGATCAGATTGAAAAAGATAATCTTTTAGAATGGGCTAAGGTGCATGGGAATTACTATGGTACCCCGAAAGATTATGTTTTGAAAAAGTTAAATGAAAATAATGATGTCATACTGGAAATCGATACAAGAGGCGCAAGCAAAATTAAGTCATTGTATCCTGATGCGATTTTAATTTTTATAGTTCCACCCAGGTGGTGCGATCTTAGGTCGAGACTTGAAACAAGGTCTTCAGAAAACTTTGAGGAAATACAAAGAAGACTTTCTAGATCTATTGAAGAAATTGAAGAATATTTTATTTATGAGTATATAATAGTAAACAATAGTATAATAGAAGCTGCAAGTGAATTAGAATGTGTGATTGTATCACAACGCGCAAAAAGAGCAAAGAGAGAAGACATTATATCTCGACTAAGATCAGAAATCCAATTTGGACAGGAGGTAAAATAATTTTGATAGCACCCAGTTTAGAAAGATCTTTTAATATGGTACATTCAAGATATGCTTTGGCCATAGCTGCAGTTAAGAGAGCAAAAGAAATCAGAAATAACAAGGATCCATTCGCATCTAACATAAGCGATCCACTCGAACAGGCTTTTGAAGAGATTGCAAGTGGAAAAATTAAGGTTTCTATAAATAAATAAATTGAAAATACTTTTTGGGGTTAGCGGTGGCATATCTGCCTATAAAGCTGCTGGATTTGTTTCTTCTCTTGTCAAGGAAGGACACGATGTAAATGTCGTGATGACAGAGAGTGCCACCAGGTTTGTTTCGCCGCTAACTTTTGAAGCTTTGACGAAAAATATTTGTTATACAGACTTGAATTTGCCAAGTGGAAAAGATTGTATAGCTCATATTTCTTTGCCGCAAAGCTCTGATGTCTTTATTATATGTCCTGCTACAGCAAATACTATCTCAAAGATTTCACTAGGGTTAGCTGATAATCTCCTTACTACAATGGCTATAGCAAGGAAATGCCCCCTTGTAATAGTTCCTGCAATGAACGATATTATGTGGCAAAATCCTTCTTTGCAGGAGAATGTCAAGAGGTTGATTGATCAAAATGTAATATTTTTTGGTCCTGCTTATGGCAGACTTGCCTGTGAAAGTGTAGGCAAGGGCAGGATGCTCGAGGTCGATGAACTTTTAGAAATATTTAATTATCATTTTTACCCTATAAAAGACCTTTTGGATAAAAAAATCTTGATAACTGCTGGCCCTACTCGTGAACCTATAGATCCTGTAAGATACATTTCAAATAGATCCTCTGGCAAGATGGGCTACGCGTTTGCTCAGGCTGCTTCTTTGAGGGGCGCGCAAGTAAAGCTCGTTTCAGGGCCTACTAATTTAGGGACTCCTTTTATGGTGGAAAGAATGGATGTTGAAACCACTGAAGAGATGCTAAAATGCGTTCTTGAAAATTTTGAAACTTGCGATGTTTTAATTATGGCTGCTGCTGTTTCAGATTTCAAAATGTATGAGCAATCTATAAACAAGATTAAAAAGAAAGATAATTTTGAAATTAGGCTTACTAAAAATCCTGATATATTGAAAGAAATTAATAAGCTCAAAAAAAATCAGATAGTTGTAGGCTTTGCTGCTGAAACAGAGAATCTGAATAATTATGCTAAGAAAAAATTAGTAGAAAAAAGCCTTGATTATATAATTGCAAATAAAATTCACAACACTGGCTTCCCCTTTGGCAGCGAGAACAATGAGGTTCTGGTTTTGTCTTCAGAAGGCGATTTATTTGAATTAAATTCTACTAAAAAGGATATTGCTAATTTTATTTTAGATATTTTAGCAAAGAAGATCTGAAATAAATTCATCGTTTTTTTTATGTTATAATTTTTACATTATAAGTGAGAGGTGATAAGGTGGTCAGAAAAATCCGCTTGGGAGTTAACGTTGACCATGTTGCTACGCTTAGAGAATCAAGACGAATTTCATACCCTGATCCGCTTTCCGCTGCTTCTATATCGCTTTCCGCTGGCGCCGATCTTATAACAGTTCATCTAAGAGAAGATAGAAGGCATATCCAGGACGATGATGTCCTTAGAATAAGAAGGGCTGTGGAAAATTTAAATTTAGAGATGGCCTGTGTCTCGCAAATTGTTTCTTTTGCTCTAAAGATTAAACCAAACAAAGTGACCTTAGTTCCTGAAAAAAGGGAAGAGCTCACTACAGAGGGAGGATTAGACCTTTCAAAAAACTATGACTCTTTAAAAGATAGTATTGCAACACTGAGATCGAATGGCATTGAAGTTTCACTTTTTATCGACCCAGATGAAGTTTCGATTGAAAAAAGTGCAGTTTTGGCTGCTGACTCTGTAGAGCTGCATACTGGTAGATTTGCTGACTCTATGGATGAGATCGAGAGAAATGTTGAATTAGAAAGGTTGAAAAAAGCATCTGTCCTTGCTAAAGAGGCAGGTCTTAATGTCTATGCAGGTCATGGTTTGAACAAAGACAACCTTCTGGATGTCGCTTTGTTACCTGATATTGAGGAGCTAAATATTGGTCATAGCATTGTCGCTAGGTCGATATTTGTCGGTATCTTTAGAGCAGTTGAAGAGATTGTGGAAATCCTGAATCTGGCAGGTATTCTCAGAGAAAATAAAAACTTATTAGGAGGTCTAATTTGAGCTGTAGCGATAAAGTTGGATTTAATAATTTTGAGGATTTTAAAACTTTCGTTGAGGAAAACGAAGTTCGATTCGTCGATATTCGTTTTTGCGATGTTCCTGGCACCTGGCAGCACTTTACTGTTCCTGTCGAGGCTTTTGATGAGGGTGTTGTAGAAGAGGGTTTGGGTTTCGATGGCTCCAGTATAAGAGGATTTCAGCAGATAGAAGAAAGCGATATGATCCTTATTCCAGATCTAACTTCAGCTTTCGTAGATCCATTTTTTGAAGATTTAACTATCAATATTATTTGTGATGTAAAAGAGCCTATTGTTTTGAGAGATTATCCAAAGGATCCAAGAGGCGTAGCAAAAAGAGCAGAAAATTATGTTCAAACCTTGGGGATTGCTGATGCTGTTTATTTCGGTCCTGAAGCGGAATTCTTTATTTTTGACGACGTAAAATATAAATATGACTCAAAGGGCGGAATGTTTTCTATCGACTCTGTAGAGGCGTGGTGGAATTCTGACAGAGAAGAAGGGCCAAACCTTGGCCACAAAATCAGATCTAAAGAGGGCTATTTCCCTTGCCCACCAAACGATCAGTTGCAAGATGTAAGATCTGAAATGGTAAAGGCTATGATGGATGTTGGACTCGATATTGAGGTTCATCACCATGAGGTAGCAACTGCAGGTCAGGTGGAAATTGATATAAAGTTTAACAACTTGTTGAGAATGGCTGATGACCTTATGAAATATAAATATGTTGCAAAAAATGTTGCAAGGTCCAATGGAATGACGGCAACATTTATGCCAAAACCATTATTTGGCGATAACGGCTCGGGCATGCACTGTCATCAGAGCTTGTGGAAGGGCGGCAAGCCTCTTTTCTACGATGAAAAGGGTTATGCTGGTCTTAGCGATATGGCATTGTGGTATATCGGTGGTCTCCTAAAGCATGCAAAGTCTATTCTGGCTTTTGCTGCTCCTACTACAAACTCCTATAAGAGGCTGGTACCTCATTATGAGGCACCAGTGAACCTGGCATATTCGCAAAGAAATCGATCTGCTGCTGTACGTATTCCAATGTATACTGCAAATCCAAAAGCCAAAAGGATCGAATTTAGGCCACCAGATCCATCAGCAAACCCATATCTCGCTTTCTCTGCAATGCTTATGGCTGGATTGGATGGCATAGAGAACAAACTCGATCCAGGTAAGCCTCTTGACAAAAATATATATGATTTGCCACCAGAAGAAGCAAAAAATATTCCCTCTGTCCCAGGTTCTTTAGATGAAGCACTCGACGCTCTTGAATCAGATCACGAATATCTCTTAAAGGGCGGAGTGTTTTCAAAGGGATTGATAGAATCATATATCGGACTAAAGAGAGCTCAAGCTCAAGAATTAGCTATTAGGCCTCACCCATATGAATTTGTTACACTTTTTGATATTTAAACAAGAATTTTGTTAATTTAAATTAATTGGCACTTGGTGATAGTTACCAGGTGCCAATTTTATGTAATGCTTAGAAGGGAGATCGTATGTGCGGAATAGTTGGCTATATAGGCCCAAAAAATTCAGCTGATGTTGTGTTACATGGTTTGAAGAAGCTTGAATATAGGGGTTATGATTCAGCGGGTATTGCTGTCGTAAATGAGTCTGGGAATCTCGAAACAAGACATGCAGTAGGGAAAATACTCTTCCTTGAGGATAATTTAAGGGATGCTCCCCTTGAAGGATTTTTAGGAATTGGTCATACCCGTTGGGCTACTCATGGTGAGCCATGTATTAAAAATGCTCATCCTCAAGTAGATTGCACTTCTACTATTGCAGTGGTTCACAATGGTATTATTGAAAACTATCTTGAGCTTAAAGAAAAATTAATTGCAAAAGATCATATTTTCAGATCGGACACCGATACAGAGGTTATTGCTCATTTAATAGAAGATTATCAAAAAAACAATCCTGATATTTTTAGCTCTTTTTTGAAGGCATTAGGAGATTTAAGAGGTGTCTTTGCAATTGCTCTAATTAGTTCCAGGGAGCCAGATAAGATATATTCTGTAAGACAGTTTGCTCCTTTAATCTTAGGACGTGGTCAGGGAGAAAATTTCTTGGCATCTGATATACCTGCAATTCTAAAGTATACCAAAGACGTCTACATAATGAAGGATGGAGAAGTTGCGGTATTAGGCAAGGATGAAATCAACATTTTTGATATGTCTGGAAATAAAATTGAACCATCATTTTTCGAAGTAAAGTGGAACGAAGAAGACGCTGAAAAAGGTGGTTTTGACCACTTCATGCTAAAAGAAATATCTGAGCAGCCCTTAGTGGTGCAGGAGACAATCGGTCAGAGAGTTTTTTCTGAAAATGAATTTGAACCCTACAAGGAAGAACTTCCAAAAGACATCTTAAGAGGTATTTCGAGAATTTGCTTTGTGGCATGTGGCACATCTTATCATGCTGCTCTGATAGGCAAATTTTTATTGGAGTATTTAGCGGATATGCCCTGTGAAGTTGACTATTCATCTGAATTTAGATATAGAAATGCAGCAGTCAATAATAGCGTTCTAACGATCGCTATCTCTCAGTCTGGAGAGACTGCAGACACTCTTGCAGCTATGAGAGAAGCTAAAAAAAGAGGTAGCTATGTTCTTGCTATCACAAATAGGTTGGGCTCTACGGCAAACAGAGAAGCTGACTTTAGCATATTGACGAGAGCAGGTTTAGAAATTGGTGTCGCTGCTACCAAGACATTTACATCTCAATTGATTACTCTTTATATTTTAGCAATGTATTTAGGTAGTTGTAAAAGGAGCATTTCCAAAGAGCTGATAAACGAAACGCTTGGCTATCTATTAGAAGTGCCTAAAAGGTTCGAAGAATATATTCCAAGATTCCTAAGAGATATTGAACATAGTGCGAAAATATATTCTGGATATAAAAATATGATTTTTATGGGTAGAGGAATCAACTATCCAGTTGCTCTTGAGGGTGCTCTGAAGCTAAAGGAGATTTCATATATCCATGCAGAAGGATATCCTGCTGGAGAGATGAAGCATGGCCCTATAGCGCTGCTCGATCCTAGCACGCCCGTCCTGGCTATCGCTACAAGATCAGCTACTACTTATGAGAAGGTTCTCTCGAATATAGAAGAGGCGAAAAGCAGGAGATCCAGAGTAGTGGCGATTGTAAGTGAAGGAGATAAAGATGTCATAAATCTTGTAAACGACATAATATACGCTCCTGATGTGCCAGAAATAGTATCTCCAATCTATAATGTGGTACCCTTACAGCTTTTTGCATATTATGCGGCTGTATGGCTTTCAAGAGATCCTGATAAGCCCAGAAACCTTGCGAAATCGGTAACTGTAGAATAGGAACGATGAACGAATCTCATCACCATCATTCTCACGAGCATATTCATGATCCTACTAATATAAGTGCTCTAAATTTATTTTTGGTCGTAATCTTAAACTTTGTTATAGCTTTTGCTGAGATATTCGGAGGCGTTTTTTCGGGCAGCGTCTCTCTTATTTCCGATGCTATGCATAACTTTAGCGATGGGCTTTCTGTATTGATAAGCTATATCGCTATAAAAATTCAGCAAAAGAAAAATGATGAAAAAAGAACATTTGGGTATAAGAGATCGAGTATTATTTCAGCTTTTATAAATTCTTTGGTTTTGATATTTATATCTTTATTTCTTTTTAGAGAGGCTTATGAAAAGTTTTTACATCCTACAAGCATCAATAGTTCTATAATAATTTTAGTCGCTATTGTAGCAACTATTGCAAACTCTTTAGGTGTTTTTCTGCTTCATAGGGGCTCCAAAGAAGATATAAATATAAAATCATCTTATTTACACTTGCTCGGAGATGCGCTTTCTTCTATTGGCGTCATAGTGGCTGGAATTCTAATTTTGTTCTTTCATATAAATTGGGTGGATCCTCTTATAGCTACATTGATTAGCTTATATATTCTTAAAGAAAGCTTTGACATTCTAAAGAATTCTACAAACATCTTGTTTGAAGGCGTTCCAGACGATATTGACGTATATAAGATTGTAGAAGAAATAAAGCAAATTGATGGTGTTGATGACGTGCATCACGTTCACGTGTGGTGCTTGAATGAAAAAAATGTAAATTTTGAAGCACATGTAAATATTAAAGACGTTCTGGTGAGTCAGACCAAGAAAACTTTGGTTGAGATTGAAGATAGGTTAAAAAAATTTGGGATAAACCATGTAACTGTACAATTCGAACATGATTCATGTAAAGGGATTGGGGTAATTAAGAATTGAGTTAGTGATACAATAACTATATTATAATTTCAAAGGGGGCTTTGAAATGTTTGTTTTGAGCTCTTCAGATATTAGGTTTGAAGAGGAAAAGCTTTTTTCTATGGGGCAAACTCCTTTAGCTCTTATGAGCGTTGTTGGGGTGATGAGTTCTTTGAGGTTTATGGAAGATTTCAAAGATGCATGTAAAGTGGTAGCTGTTTGTGGTAAGGGCAACAATGCTGGAGATGCACTTTCTTTACTCTATAACCTGAAACTAAAAGGCTATAGTTGTTCTATCTTTCAACCGTGGGGCGCTGCTACGGAGGAGTGCAGGGTCCAAAGAGAGCTGTGTAGGTCCCTTGGTATAGAAGAGACTTCAGACTTGAAAAGTGCTGATGTCGTTGTAGAAGGGCTACTGGGGGTTGGGTTTTATGGAGAGCTTAGGAAAGATACCCTTCGGCTGATTAGAGAATTAAATAATTTAAACAAGCCAATAGTTTCTATGGATGTTCCTGCTGGATTAAATTCGGATACTGGAGAACCTCAACCTGATGCAATTAGAGCTACATATACATACTCAATAGGATTTTTAAAGAGAGGATGCCTTTTTAAGCAGTCATATGATTACACGGGCGATGTAACTGTAATTGATATTGGATTTCCTACACCTGAAAGCGGATTAAAGATCCTAACATCTTGCGATACAAAAGAGTTAATCAGAAAGAAGGATGATTTTGTTCATAAAATAGGCAAGGGCTCGTTGCTTGTCTGGGCTGGCTCGAAGCAGTATCCCGGTGCGCTAAGACTCTGTTTGGAGGGTGCTCTGAATATGGGTTTGGGGATGAGCTTTTCAATTGTAGAAGATGAGTTTTCACTTTTGCCTCCTGAGACGATACCGATTATTGAAAAGGATTTTATCAATGACAAGATTGACAAAAGCATTTCAAAAAAATGGAAGGCTATTTTAGTAGGGCCTGGTCTTACAAAGAACAGAGAACCACATATAAGAGAGCTCGTATCACAGACGAATTTACCAATGATTTTGGACGCTGATGCCTTGTTTCCGGATATTCTTAGCTTGATAAAAGATAAAGACGCAATAATCACGCCACATGATGGCGAATTTGAAAGAATATATAAGAATGACGCTGATAGAGTGGAAAGGTTCGAAGCATTTCTAGAGCAATATCCAAATATTACTCTTGTCTTAAAAGGTCCAAATACTCTGATAGGCAAAGGGACGCAGAAATATGTGATTCCAATAGCAGATTGTGATCTGGCTATAGCAGGTTCTGGAGATGTGCTAAGCGGTATGATAGGAGCCCTTCTCTCTACCGGATATAATACCTTGAGCGCTTCACTTCTTGCAGCCTTTGTTCACGCAATTGTCCCTGAAGTTGCAAGGCAAAGTGGGACAAGAGTGACAAGAGCAGGAGATTTAGCAAGACTCTTAAAAGCTTTTGGAGATTTTGAGAAGATCATAGATAATTGTAAATTTATATAAATAACTTTTGGAGGATTATTTATGAAAACATTTACTAATGTAGCCCCAAAATCGCTTATTAGGAAAGATTTTGAGCATCTTAATTCTACTGTTCATTTGATAGTTAACGATAGGGTAAAACCGTTTATATTGATTCAATCAATTGAGGGACACTCGCACGAGGGACACTCTGTGTTCAGGGGTGAGAAGTTTCCGAATACTTGTATGGAAGATATCGTTTTAGCTTTGAAAATGGATGTCGATTTAATAAAAAAAGAAAGACAGAAATTGATCGATGACATAAGAGAATGGTTTCTTAGCCTGGAAGAAAAAGATCTGGATGACAGAAAACCATTATTGAATTCTAATGGAGAACCATTGCTTGGAATTAAGATGTTCGAAAATATGCAAGTTTCGGTAAAAAGTGCTGTTGTAGGATATATTTTGGCTGGGTTAATGGATGACATCAATTATAGAGAAAAAACTGAGGCAAAATATAAAGTGAATATTGGCGGAGGGGATATATATATCGTAGATAGGACCAAGATGGAAGAGTTGGGCATATCAGGCGATATGCTTGCAAAGGAAGAAAATGAAAAGAACATTGAAGAATATAAGAAAAAGGGCTTAATAGTTTCCAATGATAAGGTTGTCCCTGGTTCAAATGTAATAGTGTCTCATTATATTAGGCACAAAAAAGGACCTGGGTTATCTGATGACGCGGCTTTGCTCTCTGCTGGATTTTTGTCAATTTTTAAAAAAAGAGATGTTTCTGCGCTTATTGGTGCCTTCTTAGCTGATTCGGTAGATACCCTTGATAAATTTTCAGATAGGATAGTGGAGCTTGGTCAGGACGAAGAGATTGCCTTTGAGCTTATCTCTAAGTTCAAACAATTTGATCTTCGTGAAGATTTACTTTTAAAATTTATATATTTAGCAAGTATTCCGGAAGAAATGAAGGGAAATGTTCCCGATAGCTCTATGAGGCACTTTTTGCAAAGAGATGAAAAGGCAAAAATAAGCGAACTGGAAAGTCATATTTCTTTTCTTCGCGGAGAAGAAGTGCCTTCTATCATTCTCGCATTTCAAGAAGTTCCAAGTTCGAAATTCTATAGTTACTATACCAGTAGGCTAAGGGATCTCGGAGTTTAATTAATTTGGCGTTTGTAATATTTTCAAAAATTTTCTTTACGAAAAATTTGACAAAATCAAAATTTATTAGTAATATATTAACCCGTAGCGGGTCGTTAGCTCAGTTGGTAGAGCAGCTGACTCTTAATCAGCGGGTCAGAGGTTCGAATCCTCTACGACCCACCAGCTCCAAATGTTCCTCGGTAGCTCAACGGTAGAGCAACCGGCTGTTAACCGGTAGGTTGTAGGTTCGAATCCTACCCGGGGAGCCAAATTGTTCAAGCTTCTTTTGTTTGCATTCGATGTGGTTTGTATGCGTTAAAATAAAGAAAATTATTTTAGTTAATTTTTTAAAATTTATTTTATTGAAAAATTCAATTAATCTTCTAAATTATGATTTAATCATAGCTGTATACATATTTAAATTCTTTACAAATAAAGAATAGGTTAAATTTCTTGTAATTAAAAAGTAATTGTATTATTCGCTCAAGATCAATAAAATTTCTATTATTTATATTTTTAAATATTTTTAATTAAAAGTGTATAATATAAAAGTAGATTTAAGGGGTTATTCTATTAATAATTTGGAGGTGGGTTTCATGAATTTTACTTATTTTAATTAGCTGTTTTGTTGAATAAAGATTGACATTTGTTACTATTTTGATCGTTATGGATTAGCAAGGTAATCTAAAGTTAAGCTAAATTTAGCTGATTTGTCAAAAATGGCTGTGTTATTTCTCTATCACATTAAACTCTTTGCTATTTTAAATTCAATAATATGGAGGATGGGGTAAATGAGCAATTACATCTTTACTGATGCTTTTGTGATTGATTGTACGAATGAAAATTCGATGTTTGAAGGCTGGGTGGTCGTAGAAAACGATAGGATCAAAGAAGTTGGTAATGGTAAAATTGGAAATCTACCAGAAAATTCTATTGTTATAAATTGTCACGGTCAAACATTGTTGCCTGGACTCATTGATTGCCATGTGCATATGTCAGCTATTGATGCAAATCTTGTAGAGTTAAATAGGCGTAATTTTCCTTCTGAAATAGTAATTAAGTCTCTATCAATAATTAAAGAAACACTTGAACAGGGATTTACAACTGCGAGAGACTGTGGTTGGTTAGATTTAGGGTTTAAAAAAGCTTTAAATGAGGGGTTAATTTCAGGTCCAAGAGTATTTATATCTGGACAGCCACTTACTCAAACTGGTGGTCATGGAGATTTTAGATTATCTACAGAAAGCTATGAGACAAAGGTTAATTTAGGGATTTGTGATGGAGTTGATGAAGTTAGAAAAGGTGCGCGTGAACAAATTCGTCGTGGTGTAGACTTTATAAAAATCATGGCTGGAGGCGGTGCAGCATCTCCAAGTGATGAGATTGATACTTCCCAATATTCTTTAGAAGAAATGCAAGCAATTGTTTTCGAGGCTCAGTCGGCTGGAAAATATGTAGCAGCTCATTGTTACTCAGATCGCAGCATAGAACTTTGCTGTAATGCAGGTGTAAGGACCATAGAGCATGGAAATTTGTTAACAGAATTAGCAGCCAAACTTATTAAAGAAAAAGGATCTTATTTAGTGCCAACTATTGTTACTTATGTAATGATATCAAAAATGGGTAAAGAACTTGGTTTGTCAAATGATATGATAAGAAAAATTAATCAGGCGCTTGAAAAGGCCCAAAATTCTTTAAACATAGCTTATTCCAATGGTTTAAAAATTGGATCTGGCAGCGATTTGCTAGGACCTATGCAAGTTTTTAAAGGGTTAGAATTAGAATTGCAAGCAGAGATTATGGGACCAATGAATGCGTTGTTAGCTGCGACAAAAGTTAATGCAGAAATTATTAGACAAGAGAAAGAATTGGGTACAATTGAAGTTGGGAAAATTGCTGATTTAATTTTATTAAACGGAAATCCAATCGATAAAATTAGTTTATTCCAAAAATATAGAGAAAACATAACTTTTATAATGCAAAATGGTAAAGTATACAAAAACACAATGAGCTAAATCAATATTTAATTAAAACGGGAGGAGTGGCATAATGTCTAAAGATAATAAAGAATTTCAAGGTAATTTAAATGAAGCTGATCTGAATATTTTGAAACGGTTAGAACGCTTGCCATTTGGTAGGCCGCATTTTAAGTTGCTTTTTATGGGTGGTCTTGGCTACACCTTTGATGGTATGGATCTTGCTTTAATTGCATTTATTTTATCTCCAGTTATAGCGCTATGGCATCTTACAAATCAACAAACTGGTTTATTGGGAAGTTCAGCTATGTTAGGTTATTTATTTGGTGCATTTTCTGCTGGTACATTAGGTGACTTAATTGGCCGACGTAAGATTATGATGTATGCTTTGGCTATTTATGCCATTGCGAGTATTTTTGCAGCTCTTTCTCCAAATTGGTACTTCCTTTTTTGGTCTCGAGTTGCTGCTAGTTTTGGTACTGGTGCTGAGAGCGCGATTATTGCACCGTTTTTATCTGAATTTGTACAAAGCAAGTTTAGAGGACGCTTTATCGGATCCTTAGCAGGATTCTTTTCTTTTGGCTTTCTTTTCGCGGCTATTCTCGGTTATATGATTGTGCCATCGCACTCAGAAGGCTGGCGTATTGTGCAATTAATTTCAGCTTTGCCAATTTTGATGCTTTTATGGTGGCGTCGTGCATTGCCTGAATCTCCTCGTTGGTTGTTACAGAGAGGTAGATCTGCAGAAGCTGAAAAAATTGTTGCAAAAATGGAAGAGTCTTTAATTAAACAGGGTAAGACTTTGCCTTCATTTGAAGATGTTAAAATGCCAAGCTTTATTGGCCAAAAAGGAACATTTATAAAAAATTTAGCTTCTCTTTGGGCTGGTGGTGTTGCTCGCACTACCTTAATGCTCTGGGTTTTATGGTTTTCAATAACTTTTGCTTATTATGGCTTTTTTGTATGGATACCTACTCTTCTTGTAAAATCTGGCATGACTATTACTAAAAGTTTTGGTTATAGTATATTGATTTATTTAGCACAAATTCCTGGATACTATTCGGCAGCCTTTATTAGTGAAAAATTTGATAGAAAATGGACTATTGTTCTATATATGCTTCTTGGCGGTGTATCGGCGTACTGTTTGTCAATATCTCGATCGGATAATTTAATAGTATTATTTGGTTTTTGTTTGTCATTTTTTATGAATGGTACTTATGCTGGAATATATACATATACTCCAGAATTATATCCAACTTCATTTAGAACGACAGGTATGGGGGTTGCATCTTCTATCGGTCGTATTGGTGGGTTATTAGCACCGATTATAATTGGTTTTACTTATTCTAAAATAGGCTTTAGTGGAGTTTTTAATATTACTACATTGGTATTGATTATAGGTGCTTTATTTGTAATAGTTTTTGGTGTTGGCACTAAAGGTAAAAGTTTAGAACAAATTTCTTTTGAAGAATTGGGTTCGAATAAAAAATAAATAGAAAATCTATTTTTTATTGAATTTTAAATTTTAAAGTAGCTATACTTTCCCAAGAGAACAGAGAGTATGGGTCTTATAAAATATTAATAAATGATAATTAATTTGCTTTATTGATCATATATAAAATCAAGGGCAAACAAAACATGCTTTCAATAATCCAATTAATTTTATATTTATTTAGAGTGTTATTGGAATTTTAGTTCTTTATTATCTTATTTATGGGGCTATATTTAGATTTGTAAAACATTTAAAATATTGCAGTATATATTGTTATTTAATCAAGAAAACTAAAAAGAATATCTTAATAACTTGTTAGACATCTTTATATATAGATAAATAAAATTCTAATTCTGGGTATATTTGTCGCTTAATATTACTGTCCCTTAACAACAAAAAAATTAACTGTTTACAAAATTCGAAAAACTTGATAGAATCTTAATCGCAGTTGGGGAGGTACCCAAGCGGCCAAAGGGGGCGGACTGTAAATCCGCTGGCACCGCCTTCAAAGGTTCGAATCCTTTCCTCCCCACCATGAGCCCACGTAGCTCAGTCGGTAGAGCACTTCCTTGGTAAGGAAGAGGTCACCAGTTCTATTCTGGTCGTGGGCTCCAGCTTTAAAAATTTGAAATTAAAACCATTTTGAACGGGGGATGTTCAATGGCAAAAGCG
>NZ_JBAGBW010000022.1 GCF_039822205.1 Thermodesulfobium sp. 4217-1 | reverse complement strand
TGAAGGCTGTCGCTTGCTTGGCATATCCTAACAGTAATATAGAACCGTTGGGCAAACGGGGATAGCTTGGTAGTTATACTGGCGTTAGCTGGTACGTCCCAAGAAGCCTCCACCTCTAAGTGTTAGCGTAGGTGGTGGGAGTATGTCACAAGGGCTTGCATTTTAAATTAAAATAATGTATAAATATATATGATTCGCCGAGGTAGCTCAGTAGGTAGAGCAGAGGACTGAAAATCCTCGTGTCGCTGGTTCGATTCCGGCCCTCGGCACCACCTTACCTTATTGGGGAATCGTCTAACGGTAGGACGCATGGCTCTGGACCATGTAGTGGTGGTTCGAATCCATCTTCCCCAGCCAATTTTTTTGGCCCTATCGTCTAGTGGACCAGGACGCCGGGTTCTCAGCTCGGTAACTGGGGTTCGAATCCCCATAGGGCTACCATTTTTTTAGGGGGAAATATGAATGAATTCTTTAAAGTGATTGGTAGAGTAGTATCGAACCTGAAAAAGGGCTCGAAAATTCCACCGAACGGCTATACCGGTGAGATACATGTATTTGACGAGTTTGAAGTTGGACTTACAGGCATAGAAAATAATTCTTTTTTAGTATTAGTCGCGCTCTTTGGAAATCCTTCAGATAAGCCTCTTTTGGTTTATCCAAGAGGAGATTTCAGCCAGCCTCAGACAGGGGTATTTTCTCTAAGAAGTCCAGTTCGGCCAAATCCAATAGCACTCGATACGGTAGAGCTCATAAAAAGAGAGAAAAATATTTTGACGGTTTCAGGCTTAGACTTCTATGACGAGACACCAATACTTGATATAAAATCATACTCACCTTTTAACGAAGTCCTACTTTGTGCTTCACAGGAAAAGAGTTTTATATTTACAAAGTTTAGCGTTGAGGAGAGAAGAGAGCTTTTAATCGGCTTTATAAAGAGGTCCCTTGGCAGCATTTCTCAGGACTCAATTGAAGCTATAGAATTCTTTCTCGAACTTATAAATAATAATACAGTAATAAGAAGCAAGAAAACAAGATACAAAGTAAAAGGCAGTCTAAAATTTCTCGAAGCAGTGGTGCTTATTAGCGGAGCAACAATGCACTCTGATAGACTTGAGTACGAATTTGATAAAAGTAACACATTAGAAATTGTCCCCCCACCCCTATAACTTTTATGGTATTAGAAAATTAAAAAGATATCCTGTAAAGATTATAGATACCGTCACTATTCCAAGAAATATAGCTATAAGCTGAGGTTTTATAACCTGTCTTAGAAGGATCGTCTCAGGGAGCGATACTGCAGTTACAGACATCATGAAAGCCAATGCCGTGCCAACCGGAACGCCAAGCCTTATTAACTCTGAGACCACAGGTATCATGCCAGCAGCGTTTGAGTAAAGCGGAATGCCGACTAATACTGCTATCAATACCGCGAAGGGGTTGCCTGGTCCAGCAATCTGAGCCAAAAAGCCTGTAGGTGCCCATCCGTGCATTCCAGATGCCATGCCTATACCTATAATCACCCATATCCCAATCTTTTTTATAAGATTCATAGTATATTCAAAAGATTCGTTTACCCTCTCTTTAAAAGTTATTTTGACATCCTCTACTTCTAAATCTATCTCTGTCGAGACATTCTCATAAACATAGCCCTCGACATATTTCTCAAGTTTCAGGGCTCCAATTATAATGCCGCCAAAAAATGCGATAACTTCGCCTGAAAGTATATATATAGCAGCTATCTCCCAACCGAATAAACCATATAAAAGCACTAGCGCCACTTCGTTAACTGTCGGGGCAGCTATTAGGTATGTGAAAGTAACGCCCAATGGAACTCCAGCCTCAACAAATCCAATAAACAGCGGTACGGCAGAACAAGAACAGAATGGAGTTATTATGCCCACCAGGTCAGCTAAAAGGTGAGCAAAATAAACGTTTTTACCCTTCTTTACAAGAAGCGATCTGACTTTTTCTGGAGTCAAATAACTTCTTATATAGGTTATTATGAATATAATAACCAGAAGCAGGAAAAATATTTTGGAAGTATCTTCGATAAAAAAGTGTATAGCGCTAGTAAGATGTTGTCCCTTCTCAAGATGCAGAAGGTTATAAGCTACGTAATCAGCAAGCCAAGTAAATATTTGCATAGGATTAACTGTCCTTATTTTTATTTAACATTTCGTTAAATATTGTTTTTAATATGTCTTCAGGCGAAGGAATTTTTCCCTTGAAAACGACCTTTTCGTCTATCACAAGAACTGGAGTAGTCATAACTTTGTATTTCATAATCTCCCTGACATCCTCAACCTTATAAATAGAGGCTGCAACCTGGCCCATCTCTATAGCCTTTTTCGTGTTTTCATATAGCTTCTTGCAATTTGGACATCCTGTACCTAAAATCTTTATAATCACCTTTTGACCTCCTAATAATACATTATTAATTATGTATATTATAATTATATAATAAATTTCGTCAAGTATTTATATAATTTCTGCTTGACTTTTTCATACAAAAGATTTAGTGTTGCATATAATATAGTTTTTAAATGAATAATGGAGGCAATATACCAAAAAAGACAGATAGGTCGGCTTTAAAAAAGAAAGCTAAAGTAGCCAGAGGCCTTCTAAGATTAAGACCGGGAGATGCTGTAGATTTTGTAGTCAAGCAATATGAAGTAAAAATAGCCCCTTTACATTCTGATTTAGAAGAAAACTTTGGCAAAGTTTTTCCAAATAAGAGGCCTGAAGACTTTAATATCATAAGATCTCTTACAGAAGAACAAATAGCTAAGGAAAAAGCAAATGGAAAATGATACTCTTTATTATATTCTTTAATTAATTAAGTAAATCCTATACGCTACCCTTTAACTCATCCAAAAAGTCTTTTTCTCTATATTCGTGTTCAGCCTTAACCTTCTTCTTTCTCACATTTTGATCGTATTCTTTTAAGTCTTTTCTTATTATTTTTGCGCTAACTGTTTTAGGAAAGAATTCCAAAAACTCTATTACGCGAGGCCTTTTATATGGAGCCATATGTTTTCTAATAAACCTAAATATCTCAAGAGCCATCTCACGAGACGGGATATAATCGGGCTTTAATACGATAAATGCTTTGGGGACTATTATTTCCCTTTCATCTGTGGTTGGCACTACTCCAACCTCAAGAATTGCGTGGTGTTCCATAATTTCACTTTCAACCTCGAAAGGGCTGATTCTATAATCAAGGCTCTTGAACACGTCATCAGTTCTTCCAATAAAATAAAAATATCCATCTTTATCCATATAAGCAGTATCACCAGAAAGATAATAACCGCCTTTAAAGACTGATTCATTTTTGCCTACATCGTTGTATGCACTCAGATTGCCAAGAGGCTTAACTGGATAGATGTTGACCCCAATCTGCCCATCTTCACCAAAGTTTTTAATATCTAATTGGTTGCTCAAAATGCTCAAGTCATATCCTGGAGCAGTTTTGCCCATTGAACCTTTTTTAGTGTGCTCTCCCCTAAAGTTTCCGATCATAATAGTGCTTTCAGTCTGACCATATCCTTCTCTTAAATTGAGATCTGTGCTTTCTTTAACCTTCTTTATAATCTCAGGGTTAAGCGGCTCGCCTGCGCTAACTATCTCCCTTAAAGAAAACTTATAGCTTTTCAGATCCTCGATCAAAAAGAGCTTCCAGACACTAAGCGGCGCACACAGTGTGGTAACTTTATGTTTCTCTATTTTTGACAAAATGCCTTTTGCGCTAAATCTGCCCTTGTATCTATATATAAAAGCTGTAGCCTGAGCATTCCATGGAACGAATATACTGCTCCACGCATGTTTCGCCCATCCTGGCGCACTAATATTGTAGTGAATATCGCCCTTTGTACAGCCTACCCAATAAAGTGTGGTTAGATGCCCTACAGGATAATTATGGCTGTGTGTAACCAGTTTTGGTTTTGCAGTAGTGCCAGATGTAAAGAAAGAGTACATCTCATCAGTTGAATATGTAATAAAAGAGGGAGAATAATCTTCCTTGAAATTGTCAACTTCAATATAGTTTAAACAGGCAGGAGATTTACCCTTACACTGATTAAGGATCGTTCCAGAATGATTGCCAACATTAACAATAGCACTCAGATGGTTATTCACAACGTTTTCGATACCAGATAACTTTTTGGCAATATCGCTATCTATAAAAATAAACTTTATATTTGCAGTTTCTATCCTTTCAGCAATGTCTTCGGGCGGCAGCATGGTAGCTGCAGGAATTATAACTCCACCTGCCTTCATTATCCCAAGCAAAATTTCAAATAAGAACACAGAGTTCTCCATTACAACCATAACTCTATCTCTTTTTTGTAATCCAATTTCTTTCAAAAAATTGGCTACCTGGTTCGACCTTTTTCTTAAAAAGTCATAACTTGCTGAAATCTCTCTTCCTTCATCATCCACAAACAGCAATGCATTTTCTTCGTTATTTAATGCAATGAAGTCAAAATAATCCAATGCCCAATTAAATTTTGTCAAATGAGGCCATTTAAAATCTTTCCTGCATATCTCATAGCTAGGGGAAGTAAGAATAAAATCTCTAAGTTTTAAAAATTCTTCTAGCTCTCTTTTCATAGTTAATTCCTTTCTCCTCCATAATTGTCAGAATATTCTGCTATTATAACACAACAAATACCCATCTTTAATCTATCATAAGACAAAAAGACTATGGCAAGCTAAGAAAAAAATTAAACTGAAACTTTAAGATTTTAATCCCCTACAACAACTCTATAACGCTTTAGCCAAATTTGTACTGCACACCAAATCCCCCTCTTGGATATCTCCAGGTAATATAGCTACAAACAATTCTACAGGTACCGCATTCTACGCAGGCATCGTAGTTGATAGATAGCTTTCCCTCTTCATCGTCATACGAATAAACCCCAGCAGGGCAAATATGTGTGCATGGCCTACCCAGACATTTTTTGCACTCTTCTGGATCGCTAACCCCCAGATGACTTTCTTCTTCGTCAATGTTGTACCCTATCAGGTAAAGCTTATCTTCAATTCTCATCTGAAATCCCTCCAAACACTAAATACATCCTTTAAGATATTAAAATATCCAAGTTCTTTTTTAGCCCTATTCATAATTAATTTTATTTTTTCTGATTTTGAGACCTTGTCTACGTTATACATTTCATACATTGCATCTATTATAAATTTGGGATACTTTGATATAAGATATTGTTTTTCTTCCAATAATTTTGGCAAATTTTTATAAGTTTTTAAATCCCTTAACACAAAAGACTCTTCAAGCTTCTTCTGATAAGAACTCAAGGTCTTCTGAGAAAAGTCCCCTATTTTTCTGGCTTCGATATACGTTCTTGCTGCAAATTTACCTGATTCGATTGCAAGGTTTGCTCCCTCTCTATGGATGCTATTCACCAGCATAGCTGCATCTCCCACTACCATAAAGCCGTTAGAGTATAACTTTGGCATTGAATAATAACCGCCTTCTGGTATCAAATGAGCCATGTATTCCTTAGTTTCTCCGCCATTAATTAATGGTTTTATAGCAGGATGACTCTTAAATTCTTCCAGCAAATCGTTTGGGTTGATCTTGAGTTTTACCATATCTTCTGTAACCACGCCTAAACCTAAAGATAGAGAATTTCTATTCGTATAAACAAAGCCTATGGCTCTCATCTTATCAAAATATGGACCTGTAATCTCTATTGTAACTCCCTCAGAGCTACCTGATACCCCAAATCTATCGTTTATAACCTTGTCTGGCAATTCAATAATCTCTTTAAGTGCAAGAGCGACATTATTCGTGGTTATTTTTTTTCTTAAGCCAAGAGATTTGGTCAAAAATGAATTAACTCCGTCGGCCGCTATGACAACGTCACAATATAGGTCTCCATTTGGCCTATCGGTTTTAACTCCTATTACTCTGTCGCCATCTAAGATCAGATCTTTTACTACGGTTTCGTTTATTATCATTGCAGAGGCATCCGCCACTTTTTTTGCAAACCATTTGTCAAATTTAGCCCTAAATATACTAAAACAATTATATGGTTCTGCATTGTATTTTTCGCTCTTTATACCAGTTGAGAACATAGAATCTCCTGACAAAAGCCAGATCTTTTGCTCGACTATATGTCTCTCTATGGGAGCTTCTTTATAAAAATCCGGTATCAAATCATCCAGAGAGCTTCTGTAAAATATGCCGCCCATAACGTTCTTAGAGCCAGGGAAGATGCCACGTTCTATAATAGCAACGCTTATTCCTTCTTTAGCCAAAACATAACCAGCAGCAAGACCCGCAGGTCCTGCACCTACTATTATTACGTCAAAGTCATTCTTTCTCATTTGAACCTCCAACTTTTAACCTTTGCCCAAAAATTTGGGTTAGTTGTGGCAAAATTTCAACAGCATCTCCAACAATCCCATAAGTTGCCACATCAAATATCGGAGCCTGCGGATCTCTATTAATTGCAATAATAATCTCAGAGGATTTCATGCCAGCAAGGTGTTGAATTGCTCCAGAAATGCCTGCAGCAATATAAATCTTTGGGTGAACTGTTTGACCAGTTTGACCCACCTGCCTTGAGTAAGGAGCCCATCCCATCTGCACAACTTTCCTCGATACAGCCCATGTGCCCCCTAAAACATTTGCAAGATCTTCCAAAAGTTTTATATTTTCCTTTTTTCCTATTCCTCTGCCGCCCGCAACTATAACGTCATAAAACCCCAAATTTACCTTATCCGAATCGCTCTCTACCTTCTCCAAGATCTTTTTTGGTATTCTGTCCTCAAAAAGTTCAAATTCTTCCCTAATCTTTTCTAAATTGACAGGATTTTTCATCGCCTGAAAAACCCCTGGCCTCACAGTAGACATCTGAGGCCTGGTATCTGGACAATATATAACAGCCATAAGATTGCCGCCAAAGGTTGGACGCGTCATTAATAGATTTTTTGTTTCTGATTCAAAATCTATATCAAGAGCTGTAGTATCAGCCGTCAAACCAGTATCAAGCTTCGTTGCAAGCGTGCCAGCAATGTCTCTGCCAAGGGTAGTAGCTCCAATTAATATTATCTCGGGTTTGTATTTTTCTATTAAATGCAAAAGGCTATCTCTATAGGGTTCTGTTCTGTATTCTCTTAAAGCAGGGCTCTCAATAAAATAAAATTTCTCGGAACCATATTCAGACAGTTTGTCAGAAAAAGTCTCAACGTTGTCACCAACAGCAAACGCACAGATATTGCAGCCAATATCTTTTGCCAGATGGCGACCTTTGGTTAATAGCTCCAAAGATACGTGTTCAATTTTCCCGCGATCGTGCTCAATAAAAACCCATACGTCTTTGTATTCGCTAATATTATGACTCATAACACCGTCTCCTATACTCTTCCCATTTGTTTTAACACAGGTTCTAATTTTTCAAACAAAACATCGGCTATTTCTTTGCCGCCCAGTTCAAGAATTTCACCTCTTTCCCTTTTGGAAGGGATAAAAACTCTTTTTACTTTTGTAGGAGAGCTCTTTAAACCACACTGTGTTGGATCAATAGTGGTGTTAGTTGAGTTAAGCAATTGTACATTCGACTTTACTGCTTTAATTAGATCCGGAAGAGGGGAAAACCTCAGATCATTTAATTCCTTTTCTGTTGTAATCATGCACGGCATAGATACCTGAAGAGTTTCAGAACCGCCCTCAATTAATCTCTGGACTATTATATAGCCCTTCTCAGGCTTTACCTCTATTATCTTTATGGCACAAGTCACAAGCGGTATGTCAAGCCGAGTTGCCAAACCCGGACCAGTTTGAGCGGTATCACCGTCAATGGCCTGTTTACCAGCCCAAAAAATATCAACTGGTCCATTTTCCTGTATAACCTTTTGTGCCCCTGCCCACAAAGCATAACTGGTAGCCCAGGTATCGGAACCGGCAAAAACCTTGTCACACAACAAATAGGCCTTATCCGCCCCCATTGACAAAGCCTTCCTCAAAGCCTCTTCGGCCATTGGAGGACCCATACTTAAAACTGAGACTATCCCACCGAATTTGTCCTTCAGCTGGACAGCTGCTTCAATAGCGTGGGTGTCGTAGGGATTGATTATCGCAGGGACGCCTTCTCTAATCAGGGTACCAGTATGATAGTCTACTCTAACCTGAGCTGCATCTGGAACTTGTTTAATAAAAACTAAAGAGTGCACATAAACCTCCTTTAGATAAAAATTACTTAAAAAGCTATTAAAATCTAACAGCTTAAAAAGACACTAAAAAAACTTTTGAATAAATTTTATCTTGACTTTATATTTTCAATCCACTCATGAGTAGTTAAAACCTTACTAAATCTCATTGCCTGGGTAATCAAAATTGCGTTGTGAAGTTGCTCTGCAGATATTGAGCCAGCATAATTAGAGATATCTAAGGTTCCGGTAGCATCAGACAAAAACTCGACAAAAAATCCCTTATGCATTGCCTGCCTTGCAGTAGTATCACAGCACATCTGAGTCATATAACCGCAAATAGTTACAGTATCAATTTCGTCTCTTTTAAGTACTGCCTCAAGATCTGTATTTGCGAAACTATCAGGAAAATTTTTCTCAATTATATATTTATATTTTCTCTCTCTTACTTCTTCCTTTATCTGCCACTCCTTAGTTCCTTTCACAAAAACCCCAGAATCTTTTTGAGGAGCTGTATGTTGGATAAGTATTACTGGAATTTGATTTTCATTTGCAAAATCAATTGATTTTAATATATTTGAAAAACTATCATTTGGGTATGTTACTGGCAGTTTTCCAGAAAAATATTCATTTTGAACGTCGATAATCAACAAAGCTCTCTTCATTTGCCCTCCTAAAATAGAGCTCATACTTTTACAGCCTTGACCCTTATGCGTACATAATCTGCAAAATAGCTTCCGTCTCTGAACAAAGCTGGCCTGAGAATTTCTTCTATAGAATTATATGCTTCTTCTTTTTCATAAATTGATAATTCTTCAAAAAATATTCCGAAAAATATATCCAGCCAATCTCTTAACCCTCTCTCTCCTCCTTTGAGCCTGGTAGGTCTATCAAATAGATATGCTTCTATTACCTTAAAGCCTTGACTTTCAAGCAATGGAGCATACTCTTCAACAGAAGGGTAAAACCATGGGTTCAGTTTAGCTGCATCAATTTCATATTTAGAAAATGCCTCATATATCGCTTTTATAACCATGTCCACATTGCCCTTGCCTCCAAATTCGGCTACAAACCTGCCCCCTTCCTTTAAAGCAAGATAAATTGATTCGATTGCTAAAGAGGCACTTTTAACCCAATGAAGAACAGCATTAGAAAAAACTGCATCAACAGTCTCCTTTAATCGAAAAGTCTCAGCAAAGTCTACGCTAAATGGTATTCCAGGATACTTTTCACAAGCTTTTTTTATCATAGTGGGCGAATAGTCTATTCCTATAGGCTTCGCCCCCAACTTAAAGATTTCATAAGTTAAGTCACCAGTTCCACAACCTAGATCTAATATGCTCTCGCCAGGCACAGGAGCCAACAGTCCCAAGACTTCCTTTCCAAATTCGGAAACAAAGCCCACTTTGTTGTCATAATTATCTGGATCCCACTTATTCAATTATAATTTGACCCCTCATTTATTTATAATTTTATAGTAAATAATAGATGTATTAATTTTGTCAATACGATCAATTATACAAAATATTATATAACATAAAATAAATTTTATTCAACGATCGTCGTTTGAAATAGAATTAAATACAAAAAACAAAAATTTATGTTTTTTATTCGGTGAAACCTTTCCCCCCGTTTTAAAATAGTCTGTAACGTCGCCAACGAGCACATCGCTTATGCCAAGAGAATTTATTTTTTGAGGCTTTGAGAAGTCAATTTCAGAAAGTTTTATAAATTTTTTAGCATCCTTGGTTCTCGAATACCAATAAATTTCTTTTTTTGTAAGATCATATCCCACAGTCCATTGAGTAATCCCTTCATAAGGTAGCTCTCCAATGTCATTTTGCTCAGTTTCCCTCATGATTTTGAATGCATCACAAATTGAATCTTTGTGATATTTTTTAAAATTACCGTAGAGAACAGCAGCCTTTACAAATCTATTTTCGCTATTTGCTTCAGCGTCCTTTGACAAACTTAATTCCCCACCAAAGCCTTTATATTTCTTCAAATTATTTAAACTCGATTGATAAAGGTTATTTGTCAGGACATCAAGTTCAGGATTTTTTTGAACTACAATTTCATTATCGGGCAAGATATCTACAACTGCGACGTTGCCTGAACTATCAGCCATAATAAAGTGTAAATTTACCGACATATCAGCATAGTTAAAATTTATTATTTGAATATTCTTGATAGAGCTTAACGCATCATCTACATCAGCACAGTTATCAAGTAGATAGCCTACCAACTCCCAGTTGTTTATCGAAGGTCTCTTGAGATCTGCATTATTTACAGCCTTGCCATTATTATCATCAAGCCACAAAGATGAAACCCATAGGCCCTTTTCGTTCATTCCATCGACTGGTATGTTTATCTGACCGTATAAAAGATTTGTCTCAACGACATCAAATGTTATACTTCCATACTTTGAAACCCATCCAGCAGCGTTGAAATCATCGTCATCGTCATCCTGTAAAAGGTCAGCTTCCTTTTTAACCCCCCTTTCGTGCCTCACTACAAGGGCATGTCCATCAGTCCAATCAAGGTTCCTCGCTGCAATTATATCTTTCCCATGCAAAACAACTGCTGTACACCCAAATGCCATAGAACCTATGCACAGCAGTGCAAAAAGTGTCAGGACTATTACAAACAAACCTCTTGCTTTATAAAACAAATTATCCTCTCAAAGCTTTTTATAAAATACGATTATTGGAAAAATTATGTAACACAATACTCAATAATATATTTATATTATAATATAGATTAATATTTTTATAAAGCTTTAATTAACATCGCTTAGCTGCTCTGAAAACAAAGCCTTTTAAAACCGAATTCATAAGCAAGAGCGGCACATGTAGTCCCAAATAGGATAACTTCTTTGCCTGAACTATACCCAATTAGTTCATCAATAGAGCTATTTACTAAGGTTGAACCCGTCATAAAAACTACATCGCTCTTTTTTATTATCTCTTTGTTTAACTTATATGACTCGATTAAACTTCCATTTTTAAATTTGTCAATATTTTCTGGATCCATATCGGCCACTCGTATATCAAAGTGTTTCGAAAGGCTCGATACAAAAGCTGGTTGATATCCAACAACTGCAATTTTTAAATTTTTATAGTTGTCCTTGAAATGCTCCAATGTCCTCTTAGCACAAAGCTCTGGTCCTTCATCTTTACAGTGGACAGTGTCGTGTAAAAGCCCAATATACCTGTAAGTAGCATTGATAGTTGCAACTATCAATGCCCTATTTTGTTCTTGCGACTCGTTCAATCTATTTATCTCTTCAAGATGGCCAACATATTTAGATGGAGTTGAGGTAAATGCTTGACCAATTGACTCCTTGATTTTAGCTTGAATTAAAAATTCTTTCCCCTTTAGCAGGGGGAAGTCGTCTCTTTGTGGCTCTCCAATTGCCTCCTTTGGAGTAAGACCCTTAATTTCTACATTTATGCTCTCGCATTGAAGATTCATATCAACTACCCTTTTCCACCATCTCTCCTTCAAAGAGCTAAGAAGCACGCTTGTCACCCTCTCAAATAAAAATAATTTTTTGTTAAAATTTAAATAAAAATTTCTTATTTGTAAGATTTATAAACATATTATAAGCTTTATCTATACTTTAAAGCTTTAAAAGGAGGTGAAAGAATGAAAGCTTATGTAAACGAAACTCTGTGCATTGGCTGCGGAACCTGTGAAGCGTTTTGCCCCGATGTATTTAAAATGGATGGCGCTGTGGCAAAAGTCATCTCAGAAACCTGTAGTGATTGTTGCCAAAGCGCCAAAGAATCCTGCCCAGTTGAGGCTATATGGTTAGAGTAGAAAGTAAGGGTTACAAGTTTTTGTGCAGCTCGTGTATTTGATTAGCCAAATCGTCTATCCTTTTTAAATCTTCATCTTTTGGCATCCCCTTTATGAGAACTGGGTTTATTATATGAGGCTTCAGGGGTGAAAGTGTGCTTGAAACAATAGCCACTACTTTTGAACCCCAACCGTATGAGCCTATTAGACCAAAGTATTTTGTTTTTGGCTTCAAGGCAGCTACCAAATAAGTGGCATAAACAGCGGCAGGGTGAGGCCCAAGTAATACCGTAGGCGTTGCAAGCACAATTGTGGCAGCATCAACCATATGGGTAGCAATCTCTCCAACATCGGTCTTGATTAAATTAAATTGCATAACTTCAACGTCAAGATCAATCAAGCTCTGCGTTAACCTGTCTACTAATATTTTCGTGCTGCCATGCATAGAAACGTAAGGTATCAAAACAAGATTTTTCACTTTGTCCGATATCCAATCTTCGGTAGCGCTTATAATAAATTTCGGATCTTGATAAACTGGACCGTGACTTGGGGCAATAATTTTTGGAGCAAGATCCTTTACAACTTCAATGTTCTTTTTGATATTGTTTCTAAATGGCATCATTACTTCTGAGTAATATCTCTTTGCAGCCAGATATACAAGTGATTCATCAGTCACATAAAGCTCGCTGGTTGCGATGCATTATAAAGATAGTTTTGAAGAATTGAAAAAAATATTTGCATTAGTGTATCATATTATTAAAGAGCAAGGTCTTGATTTATTAAATGAAGAGATTTTAATTGTAATAAACTACGTTTCCATAAATTATGGTTCAGAAAGAACACAAGATTTGATATCAGAGATAGGAGGCGAAGAAGAGTTGATAACCTTAGACCGATCTCTTATTAAGTTGTACAAAAAACAAAAATATTACTCACTTTTAAACAGTAAATAAAAAGCTTGAATTCTTTGAATTACCAACGATTCTTAAGGTTTTTGTTTGCTCTAACTGTCAAAGATGAAATTATATTTTGGGTTAAGGAGTTCAACAATGCAAGCAGAAAAAATCGTTGAAATCCTCAATCCAAATGAAGCAAGCGTTGACAAGTCCAAAATTAAAAATTTTTACTTTAACAAGATAGAGCCCAATAAATATAGCTTAGTAGTACCACTTGGGGCTAAGGCCGAAGTAGACCTTTTGCCAAACCACAATATAAAGCTCGAAAAAGGGAAATACAAAGTAGAATTGATTGATATAAGCGGTCTAAAGTGGACAAAGGATGTAAACGTAAACTGAGTTTAAAAGATTTTCTAAACTGTAAGTTTATTTAAGGAGACAATTTGAATAAAATAAAGCCATTGAGGGTTCTGCATACGTCTGATTGGCATATTGGAGATACCATTTGCTCAAAGAGAAGATACGATGAGTTTGAACTTGCCCTAAATTGGCTATATAGCGTAATAGAAGAAAGAGATGTCGACATAGTGCTAATATCTGGAGATATCTTTAACACAAGCACTCCAAGCAGTCAGGCACAAGAGCTATATTACAGATTTTTGCACAATATATCCAAATCAAGATGCAAACACGTGGTGATTACTGCTGGCAATCACGACTCGCCCTCTTTTTTGTCAGCGCCAAAAGAGATATTAAAGGCATTAAACGTTCACGTAGTAGGATCAATTTCAGACAACTTAGAAGATGAAGTTGTAGTTTTGTCAGACAATGAAAACAAACCCATCCTGATAGTTTGTGCAGTGCCATATTTAAGAGAAAAAGACATAAGACTTCCTGAAGAGGGAGAGACCATTGGCGAAAAAGAGAATAGCGTTGTCAAGGGTATCAAGAAACACTATGATCTGGTCTTTGAGATTGCAAAGAATAAAAAGAACGAATTAGGGCTAGATATTCCAATAATCATAATGGGGCATCTTTTCTTAAGCTCTGCCGAACTATCAGATGACGATGGTATAAGAGATCTCTACGTAGGGTCTCTTTGCCAAATACCAGTAGAGCTTCTGCCACAAGAAGCCGACTACATCGCTCTTGGTCACATCCACACTCCACAAAAAATAAATAAAAATGAAACAATTAGATACTCTGGATCTTTATTGCCAATGAACTTTAAACAATACGAACAAAAGAAGAAGATTTTCTTAGCTGAATTCTATAATGAAAATTTAACTGTAGAAAGTATCGAAGTTCCAAAAAAGAGGGATTTAATTTCTATAAGCGGCACAATTGAAGAAATAGCCAACAAGATAGGGAGTCTGTCCCAGACAGATAAAGAATATTATCTGGAGGTAGCATACACAGGAGAAGAGGTAATATCCAATTTAAAGGAACAAATTGAGGGATTGCCCAAATCAAATAAAATAGAGATATTGAAAATTAAAAACGCCAGATTGTACAACTCTTTAGATGAAGAATACAAAAGTGTTGATGAAGAATTAGAATTAGGACCTCTTGAAATGTTTGAAAGGTGTCTGGATGAAAACTCTATTCAAGAAGAACAAAGAGTTGAATTGAGAAATGTCTTTAAGGAAATCCTAAAATCTATGAGCGAAAAGGATTTGTTAAGTGAAGATTCTTAAAATCAGGCTAAAAAATATAAATTCACTTTACAACGAATGGTCAATAGACTTTACCCATCCTGAATTTACATCAAGTTCTATATTTTTAATCACAGGTCAAACTGGATCTGGAAAATCTACTATATTGGACGCCATCTCCCTTGCTCTGTACGGAAGGACGCCAAGATTGGACAAGATCTCTAAAAACAACAACGAGTTAATGTCAAGGAATACGCAGGATTGTTTTTCAGAGGTCACTTTTGAAACACAAAAGGGCGTATATAGAACATATTGGGGACAAAATAGGGCTAGACTTAAGACATCAGGCGAGCTGCAACCGCCAAAAAGAGAACTGTTTGATATTAAAAATAATAAAATTTTAGAAACAAAAATAAACAAAGTAGAAGAAAAGATAAATGAAATAACAGGAATGACCTACGATCAGTTTACAAGGTCTATTCTGCTGGCACAGGGGGATTTCGCATCCTTTTTGAAAGCAAATCTTGATGAGAGGTCAGCCATTCTTGAACAGATTACTGGCACAAAGATTTACAGCGAAATTTCCATATACGTCCACGAAAAAAAGAAAGCTGAACAAGGGGAGCTAAATTCACTTATAACAGAGCTTAAGGGCTTAAAAATGCTAACTCTTGAAGAGGAAGACGAACTTGAACTCGAGTACAACAATTGTTTAAAGCAAGAAAAAATATATGACGCAGAGCTTGCACAGTTAAACGATGCAGCCAATAAAAAGATAAGGGAAAAAGAGCTTGAGATTGAATTAGAAAGCCTAGGGGAAGCCCTTTCAAACATCAAACAAAAGCTCATAAACTTTGAGCCACAGAAATTAAGGTTAGAAAGGGCTAAAGAGGCAAAAAAACTCTGTCCTGAATATAAAGAATTACAAAATTTGGAAGAATCCCTGAAAAATATAAGCACTTATTTAATCAAAAAAGAAGAAGAGAATAAAAACCTAAGCGAACAACGTGAAGACTCTAGAATCAAATTTGAAAATATAAACATAAATTTGCAAAGGAAAGAAGAAGAGAAAGAGTCATTAGAGCCCATTCTAAAAGAGGTTAGGAGACTTGATTCGGATATACAAAGTAAGGGTGAAAACCTGGAGATCTATAAAGGTTTGCTAAACAAGGCTGAAGAAGATAGAGTCAAGAGCATAGAACAAATTGAATCTATAAAAAGTGATATAGCCAACATTGAAGAAGAGATTGAGAGTTTGAAGAAATACATAACCCAAAACAGTGCATTTGAGGGCATAAACAATATTCTTCCTGAGTTAAAAACTGCTATTGAAATAGTAAAAGATTTAAAGAACAGAATCCTTGAAAACGAAGAAGAGTTAAAAGCCGCTCGCAAGAAAGAAGAAGAAGCATCCCTTGATATCCATACTGACTCAGATGAGCTAAATAAAAAAACAAAAGACTTAGAACGGCTCTCTTCAGAGGCAAAACTGTTTGATGAAGAAGCCAACAAAATATTGTCAAATAGAACTATTGATGAGCTAAAGAGTCTGTTAGATAAGAAAAAGTCCGACAAATTTTATCTCGAAATGTGTAAATCTAAACAGGGGGAGATTGAAGACTGCGATCTTGATATAAAAAAAGAGATTGAAAACTATGAGTCTCTGAGATTAAACAAGGAGGAGTTAGAAAGAGAAAGAGACCAAAAAGAGATTGAAAAAAGATTGATTGAAGAATTTTTAACTGAAAACAAAAAGAAATACGAAGAGTTCAGCCTCCTAAAAAGTTTTGAAAGTGCAAGGGAATTGTTAAAAGAAGGCGAGCCCTGCCCTGTGTGCGGCTCAATTCATCACCCTTACAAACAAGGAGGAGACATTTTAATTGACAATTCCTTAGTAGAAGAATACAACAAAAGGGCAAAATATCTGGAAACCATTAAAGATGCTTTATCTGAAGCCAATACACAACTTACACTATTAGAAAATAGACTTGAAAATAGCGCCTTTGAAAGGGGCAGGCTTGAAAAGATTAAAAATGATTTGCTTAATAAGTTTAAAGACACTGAAAACAAAATAAGCTATCAGATAGATATTGATTTCATAGAAGCCGAGATAGAAAAAAATGAACTTAATATAAAAGAATTGACAGATATTATTAGAAAATATGAATCGCTTAGAACTGATTTAGATATGACAAACAAAGAGCGTATAGATTTACAAGAAAGCTTAGGCAAGCTAAGAGAGGCTTTCAATATAAAAAAACAAAAAGCTGAAAATATCTCAGCTATAATCTTAAGTCTAACATCTGAAAAAAAGCGACTGACAGAGCAGATAAACTCACATGAAGAGAGAGCCCTATCTATAATAAAAGATTATGGCTTTGATAAGAGTTGTCTTAAAGAATTAGATAATGTTTATTTAGAACTCAAAAGAAAATCAGAAGACTTTCTTAAAAAGAAAAATTCTGTTGAAAGACTCCAGTTAGAAAGAAAAAATAAGTTTGATTCCCTAAACAAAGTGGTGCAAGATGCCCAGCAAATACAAGAAGAAATAGGAAAATATAAGGCTCAATTTGACGAAGTTAACGAGACCATAGAGGGCTTGAAGTTAAAAAGATTTGAAATCTTCAAGGGCCAAGACCCGGATAAATGCGAAGAAAGAATAAGACTTGAGATAAACAAGCTAAATATGGATCTTAGTGCTGAAAAAAATATTTTAAACGATTCAGACAATAAGTTATCATTTTTAAAGGGCGAAATTGTAAGCATAAAACAAAAAAAACTTGAGTCAGAAGATGCCCTCCAGACTAAAAAAAATAAGTTTGAAGATCTTTTAAAAGAGTATGATTTCGCAAACAAAGAGGACTTTGAAGAGTCATTGCTCCCAGATGAAGATTTGATAAATATAGCCAAAGAATTTGATAGGTTGGAAAAAGATAGCGAACTAACTACTGTAAGGATAGGTGAAAAGAGAAAAGAATTAGACGTAATAAAAAGTCATTTTGGAGAAAAGAATATAAAATTTGATCAAATAAACAATGAGATGGATGCACTAAAGTCTCAACTAAAAGGCTTAAGAGTGAATATGGGCTCAATAAAGCAAAAGTTATCTGCAAATAGCAAGATAAAAGAATCACACTCAGACTTATCAAGAAAGATAAAGTTAAGGGAAGAGGATCTAAATAAATATAATATATTATGCGATCTTATCGGTTCATCTGATGGCAAAAAATTCAGGAGTTTCGCGCAAGAGTTAACTTTTGACATCTTAATAAGACATGCAAATAGGCATCTAAAAAGAATAACGGACAGATATATCTTAACAAGGGACAAAAAGGAAAAACTTTGTTTTTCTGTAATAGACAACTACCAGGCAGGCGAGATAAGAAGCACAAAAAATTTATCCGGCGGAGAAAGCTTCATTGTAAGCCTTGCTTTGGCACTTGGGCTATCTTCTATGTCAAGCAAGAACGTTAGGGTAGACTCCTTGTTCCTTGATGAGGGATTTGGTACACTAGACGAAGAGACCTTAGAAACCGCTCTTGATGCAATATCTAATTTAAAGCAAGAAAATAAAATAATAGGAATAATATCTCACCTCGCATACATACAAGAAAGAATTGGGACTCATATACGGGTTACGCAGAAACCAGGCGGAAAAAGTATAATTGTAGGGCCTGGAGTAAAACGCTGTTAACTGAAAGGGATAATTAGTATAAAATTAACTCATATTATAGATAAGGAGTCAAATAAATAATCTTGGAAAATATCCTAAGATCTTCAGAAAAAAAAATCATCACAATACCAGAATTGCTGTCCCCCGCAGGCGACTTTGACACCCTAAAAGCTGCTATATTTGCTGGAGCAGATGCTGTTTATTTTGGAGCAAGAAATTTCTCAGCAAGGAATAGTGCAAAAAATTTTGACAGGGAAGAGATTAAGAGTGCGATTCAGTTTGCACACGAAAGAAACGCAAAATGCTACATAACAGTCAATACTCTAATAAAAGACAGTGAGTTTTATGACTGTATGAATTTAATTGGTGAGCTGCATGATATAAAAACAGATGCAATAATTGTTCAAGACCTTGGACTAATATACCAGATTAGGAAGGAATTTCCAGACTTAGAGATTCACGCAAGTACACAAACCACCACGACCTCTTTACATGGAGCGAAATTTTTAAAGAGTTTGGGCGTTTCAAGAGCAATACTCGCAAGAGAGCTCTCAATGCCTGAAATTTCAGAGATTGCCGAAGTAATGGATACAGAAATATTTGTTCACGGAGCGCTCTGTTATTGCTACTCTGGACAGTGTCTTATGAGCAGCTTAATAGGTGGTAGATCTGGCAATAGAGGCAGGTGTGCACAACCGTGTAGAATGGAATACTCTCTCATAAAGGGCGAAGAGCTAATCAAAAAGGGGCACCTTCTGTCTATGAGGGACTTTTGTCTATATCCCATGTTGCAAGAGATTGCAAAAACCAAAACAAAGTCTCTAAAGATAGAGGGCAGGCTAAAGTCAAGAACATACGTTGCAAACGTTACTCTCATTTACAGAAAGGCCTTAGATTCCATTAAAGAGATGTGTTTATCTGGAGATCAAGGGGTATTCGAACCTTCAAAGAGCGATTTAGATGACCTGGCAGAATGTTTTAATAGAACTTTCACCACTTATAATATAAAAGCACCTGTGCATCTCAGAAAGCATTCCCAGATAAAACTAATAAAAAATAAAGAAAATACATTTATGGATAGTTCAAGACCAAACAACAGGGGTTTGTTTATAGGAAGGGTTTGTCCTGATAAAGAAGGTAAATTTTCAGAGAACAGACTGTATTTCGAGCCCTCAAGGGAATGCAGGGAAAGTGATTGCTTTGTAATATTCTCTTCTCAGGGCAATATAACGCTTGAGTCAAATGATTTTTTCATACAAGATAATAAAGTTTTTATATCAAATTACCATATCAGGTCAAAAATACGCGAAGGAGATAGGGTTTTCAGGGTAAGAGCCAGTATCCTCGAAGAAAAGGCCAATGAAATATTTCGACGTTCAATTAAGAGATATAGGGTAAAAGTCCACATAGAGCTAAATTCAGACAAGGTTACGGTAGAGGCTGACAACAAACAAGAAAAATTTATAAAACAGATGATTCTCGAAGTTGCTAAAAAACATCCAACAACCGTAGAATCCTTATCTGAAAAAATAAATACATTAGATCACCCATTTTCTTTCGAGATAGACCTGGAAAATAAGCAAAATTTAATGTTGCCTTTGAGCTCTGTAAAAGAGATCAAGAAGTTTCTCTTGTCAAAAGAAGAAAATCAAATCAAAGAAAATAAGTTGTTTCTGGACAAGCTAATTATAAACAAGCCAAAAAGAATAAGTATTAATTCTAATTACATCTTTAGATTGTCTTCGATAAAGGATTTGAAAATAGCCTTAGAAAATGGGGCAAAAACTATCATTTTTGGGCCTGAGGGATATAAAGAAAAATTCTCTTACGCCCCAGAAATATTTATGCAGGCTAACGAGATGATCGAGAAGGCAAAAGGACAAATGATAATCTCAACCCCAAGAATTATAAGAAAAGAGTTCGATCTCATAGCTGATATTATAAAAAAACAATTAAACCCAATAGTATTAGTATCAAACACCGCTATGCTTGACTTTGTTGCCTCTGAAGGCATAAGTTTTGTAGTGGATCACTCTTTAAACGTTTTTAATTCTAATGCATTGAAAATGATGCACGATTTGGGGGCGTCTATGGTACACGTCTCAAACGAATTAAACCTTAGTGAAATTTCAAGTTTAAAAAACAATATTCCTATAGAGATTACTGCTTATGGAAACTTAGAAATGATGGTCTCAGAAGGGTGCGTGATTTTTTCACAAGATCAGTGCTCTTCAGTTTGCAAAGATCGCGATTTCTATCTTCAGGACAACGTGGTTAAGTATCCGATATTTATTGATGAAAGTTGCAGAACACACATCTTAAACGCCCATATCCAAAACCTTTACAACGATAAAGACACCCTTATGGGCATTAAACTAAAACTTAGAATAGATCTGAGGGCTACAAAGGAAGATGAAATAGCAAAAATTGTCAAGGCATTCCTAAGCGAATCAAAGAACTATGATCTTTTTAATTCAAATCAAAACCGCGTTTCAAGAGATGAAAGAAAGTTTACAAAAGGTCACATATATAGAGGCGTAGAATAAAGTGAAGACTCCAATTTGGCAGATCTTGCTCAGGTTCACCTGGTCAATATTATTGCCTTTATTAGTATATTTTTTGTTTGGAATAGTAATATATTTTATTTTTAAGCACATATAGTTTTATATCCTAAGCAAAATATCTTCAAAAGGAGGCAGGGATGTTAGAAAAGATTGATTTAAATAAAATTATGGACAGAGAAGATTACAAGAAAGAGTTTGACAGCCTCAGTATAGAATTAGGCGCGCTTCAAAGAGAGGCAAGAGATTTGAAACTGCCAATAATTATAGTTTTTGAGGGTTTTGAGTCGGCTGGAAAGGGCACTTTAATAAATAAACTAATACTTCCCCTTGATCCAAGGGGTTTCGACGTAATAAAAAGATTCGAGTGTCCATCTGAAACTGATAACAGACCATATTTTTACAAATTCTGGAAAACTATCCCAAAAAGGGGAGACATAAGCATTGTAAACGAGAGCTGGTACAAGGCTCTGTTATCAGATAGAGTCTTGAAAAAGACCTCTCCTGACGAGGTAGAATTTCTTTTAGATGAGACTGCATCCTTTGAGGGGCAGCTTGCTGCGGATGGTTATCTGATAGTAAAATTTTTCCTATATATTTCCAAAGAAGAACAAAAGGACAGAATAAAAAAATTGAAAAAAAATAAAGATGAGTCCTGGAGAGTAACCGACAGGGTTCTCAAACTATATAAAAAATATAAAAAATTACAAGATGCAGCAGAAATAGTTTTTGAGAAAACTGACACTGCTTTTGCTCCATGGACGGTAATTGAATCTACAGATAAGCGTTATGCAACAGTAAAAATATTTAAAACTCTAATTGAGACAATAAAGTACAAAGTTGAATTTATAAAAGAAAAAAATGAATTGCCATCATTTGAGAGTTTTTTCCCCATAAATGATTCCAGCGTCCTTTCAGATATAGACCTGGACAAGTCGTTAACCTACGAAGAATATGTCGAAAAACTTCACCCGCTTCAAAGGGAGATACATGACCTTCAGTTTAGATTGTGGGAAAAAAAGATCCCGGTAATCGTAGCTTTTGAGGGCTGGGATTCGGCAGGAAAGGGCGGAAACATAAAAAGGCTTACCGAAGCAATGGACCCAAGGGGCTATACGGTAGTACCAGTAGGCGCCCCAAACGAGTACGAGCTAGCACATCATTACTTGTGGAGATTCTGGCAAAACGTTCCAGAGAGTGGAAATATTGCCATATTCGATAGAACATGGTACGGCAGAGTTCTCGTGGAAAGAGTAGAAAAGCTCTGCAACGATTTTGACTGGCAAAGGGCGTATGGGGAAATAAAACAAATGGAGAAACAGTTTACAAATTTCGGAATAGTTCTATTAAAATTCTGGCTTCATATAGATAAAAAAACTCAGCTTGAGAGATTTGAAGAAAGGGAGAAAAATCCTTTTAAACATTGGAAAATAACAGAAGACGACTGGAGAAACAGAGGCAAATGGGATGACTACCTCCCCGCTGTAGAGGAGATGCTCATTAGAACAAGCACAGCTGAAGCTCCATGGAACATAATAGAAGCAAACGACAAATATTTTGCAAGAATAAAAGTTTTAGAGACCTTTGTTAACAAATTAAAAGAAAAGTTAAATTAAATAACGCTAAGCCCCCTTGAAACCTAATAGGGGGCTTTTTTAAGCTTGAAGATTCAGTTATTCCTTGTTTTTATCTTCCTCTACCCCAACCTTTGCAAACTCTTCTAACCTTTTTTCTACACAAGAATATACGCAATTTTTTATGAAATTGCCCTTATCATCTTTAGAATCTACATCTAAACCGGTAAGAATCTTCAGGCCTTCTTCGACCCTTGAAATTGCAAATATCTTAAATTTTTCCTCTTTTACTGCCTCAACAACTTCGTCTCTGAGAATAAGATTGTTTACGTTTCTTTCTGGTATTATTACCATTGCGTCATTTACGTCCCTTGCTTTACACAGATCGAAAAATCCCTCTATCTTTTCGTTTACACCGCCTATTGGTTGAACCTCACCCCACTGATCCATTGAACCCGTTATTGCAACGTTTTGTTTCAAAGGGATATTAGAAAGAGCACTAATCAAAGCATAAAATTCGGCACATGTTGCAGAATCGCCTTCAATTCCCGAATACAACTGTTCAAAAGTAATGGATGCAGAGAAGGAAAGAGGTCTTTTCTGACCAAAAAGGTGCCCAAGATAACCTGAGAGTATAAATACAGCTTTGTCGTGGATTTGCCCACTCATCTTAACTTCTCTTTCTATGTTCAAAACTCCCCTCTTGCCTGCATATACCTGAGCAGTTATTCTGGCAGGTTTGCCAAACATATGCCCTCCCGAAGATAATATAGCCAACCCATTAACCTGTCCGATCATCTCCCCAGAAGTACGAACAATGATGGTGTCTTCAAGGATAGCCTCCTGAATCCTCTCTTCAATTCTTCCATTCCTAAGTATTTTATTTTTGATTGCATCTTTAACGTGTACATTGGTAATTTCAGTGCTGCCAGATTTAGTAGCAAAATAATTTGCCTCTGTAAGAAGGTTCCTTATCATGCCTGTTCTCAAAGAAAGCTTATTCTTCTGACCTGCAATTCTGGCTGCCTCTCTGACAATATAAGTAATGCCAGATTCGTTCAATGGCAATATGCTGTCCCTCTTTGATATATCTTTTATAAGAGATATGTATTTTTCTACATTTTTGCCAGAATCCAGAATATCGTCAAAATCGACTTTTACTCCAAAAAGCTCCCTAAACTCATCATCATACTGGCTTAAAATTTCGTAAAGCATGCTAGAACCGACAAGGATTACCTTTAGATCGAGATCGATTGGCTCCGGCCTGAGGGCGCTTGAGCTAACAGCCCTGTAAGGCTCCCACGGATCTTCTATTCTAACCTTGCCCTCCTTAAGCGCCCTTTTAAGGGCATCATAGCTAAATATATTCTTCAAGAGATCCTGAGCCTCTAAAACAAGAAAGCCATGATTTGCTCTATTTATCGCGCCAGATTTAATTTGAGTAAAATCTGTAACGGCTGCTCCATAAACGATTTTGTATTCAGTTTTGCCAAAAAGGTTACCGTAGCTAGAATTTGACAGATAAACAACGGGGGCACCCTCGATTTCAGAGTTATCAACAAAAAGATTTATAAGATATTTATCAAAAGATGGCTCTGGAGGCCTCATTAAAAAGGGCACGTTGGTATTTTGTTCTGCGCTAGCCCTTAGCTCCTGGACCCTATCCAAAAGATCTAATCTCACCTCTTCCAGGTAAAGAAGAAGATCTTTTCTGTCAGAAAATTCATCTCTCACCTGTGTCAGCATGCTTTCTATAAAGGAATTAGCAAAGTCTCTATCAAGAGAAATTGTATTGTCTCTAAGGATTTTCTCTTCATCTCTTATCAGCCGAAGCGCCTCGTTCATCTTCTCGTTCAGCATTTCCCCAGAAACCCTAATATGCTCCTTATCTTCGTCAGAAAGATCTTTATATTCTTCTTCTGTAAATGGGGCGCCTGTCTTTGTTGAAACTGCAAAAAGCTCTATCCCACCATTTTCTAAAGTCCTGATGGCAAAATTATATTTTGCCACCTCTTCTTCAAATTCAGAAAAAATTTGTGCCCTCTTTTTCTGAAATTCCTCTATTAGTTTTCTCCTTGCAAGCTCATAATTCTTTGATTCGAATTTTTTTGGAAAATCAGATTTCAGACTCGCCACAAAATCGCTCATATATTTTTGAAAAATTCTACCTTTTCCAGCAGGCAAGCATAATACCTTTGGCATATCTGGATTCTTAAAGTTAAAAATATAGACTACGTCATCAGGTCTTTTAATAGTTTTTGCTTTATTTTCAAGTATAGATAGAACCGCATCCTTCTTGCTCATTCCTTCATGCCCAACCACAAACATATTGTATCTAAAGTCTTTTATAGAGAGACCAAAATCAAGAGCCTTAAGAGCCCTTCCCTGGCCCAAAAACTTTATATCATCCTTACCTGGTTCATTGATCGCATCGAGCTTAATCTCTTCAATTGTCAGATCTGAAACAGAAAGTTCTCTCATTTTTATGCCCCTTCGTCAGAAATAGTTCCTATCTTCCAATAGTGATAAACGCTCCCTACAAGATCTGCACCTGGAACGAGAGCTTTTTCGCCTGGTTTCCAGCTCGCAGGACACACCTCATTGTTTTCGCGAGAATACTGAAGAGCCTGTATCTGTCTAATTATTTCAGCGGCACTCCTGCCTACAGGTGATGCCAAAATGGTTATAGCCTGGATAACGTCATCTGGATCTATGATAAAAGCTCCTCTCAAATTAACCTTTGATTTCTCGTCATAAACTCCAAAACTCTTGCCAATCTTTCCGTCTTGATCGCTGATCATTGGGTAAGGAAATTTAAACGCTGTCATCTTGCTTAACTCTGCGTCATCCCAAGCCTTGTGAACATAAGGGCTATCTACGCTGATGACAAAAATATCGACCTTAAGCTCGTCAAAATCGCATTTTTTCCCTGCAAGTTCAGCTAACTCTGTAGGACAAACAAATGTAAAGTCTCCTGGATAAAAATAAATTAATTTCCATGATTTTTTATAATTACCAAGGTTTATTTCTTCTACCTTGCCTTCTAAATATGCCATTGCTGATATTTCTGGAAAAACCTGACCTACAAGAGACATCTTTTACCTCCAATATTAATTTTTAACAACTTTAGAACAAATAAATAATATACATACGATGATTTTAACAAAAAAAGAGCGGTTTGTAATAAATATAAGTTAACTTTATGGTAGAATACTTCTAAGTTCTATACTTGTGTAATTTTGAAAATCGAGCCAAGGGAGGCTAATTTGAGAAAATCTAACTTACTGAAATTAATATTTGTAATAGTTGCTTCTCTTACAGTTCTTTCAAGCTGTGCATCAGCAAAAAAACTTTTCCCCATACCACCAATAAGAGTAGCAGTCTTGCCTATAATAAACAAAACTGATGAGCAACCATTTTTTCAAGAGCTTGTTAACAAAAGATTCTCCGATTTTCTTAAGAATTCAAATATAGAGCTGGTTCCTGAAAAAGAAGTCATGGAATACCTAAAAAAGAGCGGTTATGATCCAGAAAAAAAAGAATTTCCAAGCAAGGATACCTTAAAATACTTAGCAGTAATGACAAATGCTGATGACGTAATTGGGCTCTCTTTAGAAAACATTACCAGGCAACCTCCAACACCTCTTGACGTAACGTATAAGCTATCTGCTCAAGTAAGCGTTAAGATTATTGAATACGAAAGGTATAAAGGCGATATCTTTACTTATGATTTTAAAGAAAAGGGAGAGAGCACAAACACTCCTTATGAAGGTGCTTCTATGAAAAAGGCAATAATAGACGCTACCAATAACGTTATGGATGAAGCATTAAAATCCTATGATTTTTCAGGCTTTTCAAATCTTTAAACATTTAAAACGTTAATTTTTTATTAAATTTTAAAGGGATCTAAGGGTGGAAAATTTACTTGAAATAATATTAAAACTAACTTTGGCTATTTTTGTGGGTGGCATTTTTGGTGCCGAAAGAGAATTTAGCGGTAGGCCTGCTGGAATTAGGACGAATATCCTTGTTTGCCTTTCAGGAACATTAGTTATGCTCTTGTCATCGAGTTATTTTACTAATATAAGCGACTTGGCAGTAAGAATTCAGATAGATCTTGGCAGAATTGCTGCAGGGGCAGTTACAGGAATAGGATTTTTAGGTGCAGGAGTAATACTGAAAACCAAGGGAGAAGTACAGGGACTTACAACGGCTGCGCTGATCTTTCTAAATATGATACTTGGCCTGTGCATTGGATCGGGATTATATTTATTAGTAATTACAGGCACAATATTTTCTCTTATACCCCTAACCATACTTAGGAAGCTAAGCAGTTTAATAAAAAGGGAAATAAAAATTTTACAATTAGTGATAAAGTCATGCGACAAAGAAGAAGCCCAAACAAAAATTGCCAAAATTCTTGCTCAAAATAAAATTGTCGTTTTATCTCACGATATATCGTGTAACCTTGAAAAAGAAGAGCTAATGGTATCACTTTTGATTGAAGCAGTTTCAGAAAGGCCATTTTTAAAACTATTCGAAGAGCTTAGAGAAATAAAATTTATTAAATCCCTTAGTATTTCATCTAAGGAGTGAAGAAGGTCTTCAGCACAAAGTCAAAGATATACTTTACGGAAAGAAATAATATAGATAAAGACAAAATTAGCTTAATTATTCCTGATGGCACGTGTTTCTGAAGCCTTGCCCCAAGATATGTTCCTGCAATTCCACCTAAGCCAAATAGAAGTCCCAAGAGAATATCTGGCTCTGACCCTGGGCTGCCAAGAGGGTTTAACGAATAATAAAAAACTCCTAAGATTGAAGTTATCCAAGTAGCTAAGAGTGCAGGACCAGCAACCACATAAACGGGCAGATTAAATACTGCCACACAAAATGGAGCTATAATAGATCCCCCGCCTATACCGTAAGCACCTCCTATAATCCCAACAAAAAAGGACAATAAAAAAGTCCAAAAGTTTGAAAAACTATAAGTTTTTTCTTGAAATTCAAAAGACGATCTAAATATATTTGAGGTTAAAATTTTTAAATCGAAGTTTTTTGTGTGCTCAACTTTTTTTGGTCTGATCAGGCTAAACAACAAACGAACTCCTACATAAAGCAAAACGACACCCACAAATGCCTTGAAGACAACAGGATTATAAAGGTACTTTACCCTGATAAAATAACCAATAAAAACTCCAGGCAGCGTTCCGATTGTAAGGACAATCGCCAACGGAAAGAACATTCTGCCCTCTTTAAAGTATCTGTAAACTCCGCCAGGAATGGCGGCTATATTGTAAACAAAATTAGTCCCAGAAACACCTGGAGTGGTATAATTTAAAAAGCTGACTTGAAATGGCAAAAGCAAGAAAGCGCCAGAAACGCCGCCCATAGAGGTAAAGAAGGATATAACAAAAGCGACTAAGGGAGGCAAAAATATATTCACGCTAATGCCAGATATGGGGAAAAATATATTCAAATTAAGCTCCTTTCAAACTTATATATACTAATATTATAATAAAAAAAGAGTTATAATACTATTGTAAATACTGTATACATTTTGGAGGTTACCTATGAAGAAGGAACTCTTAGATGTTTTTTTCAAGAAAATGCAAGATTCAGTAAAGGTTGTTTATTGGGATGGGGAAAAGAGATCATACAACGATAACTCGAAGATAGTGATAAGATTCTTAAAAGAGCCGCCATTAACTTCTTTAGAAGATCCGCTTCTAACCTTAGGAGATCTATATATCGAAGAATACTTCGATATAGATGGGACTATAGAAGACCTAATGGATCTAATTGAGAAAAATAGAGATCTCTTTAGACCACAGAAAAAGAACGTCTTTATGACAACGCTTGAAACCACCTTGGGAGTCGTCAAGTCCAAAAACAAAGACTTACAAAATATTCAGAGTCACTATGATCTTGGAAATGATTTCTTCTCCTTATGGCTTGATCCATCAATGTGCTATTCGTGCGCATACTTTAAAACGACAGCGGATTCATTGGCCCAAGCTCAGAAAAACAAGATATCTCACTCGCTTAAAAAGTTAAACTTGCAAAAAGGTGAAAGCTTGCTTGATATTGGCTGCGGATGGGGAGAGCTGCTTTTTGAGGCCGCTACAAAGTATGACGTACACGCTACTGGGATAACTCTAAGTCAGGAACAATTTGATCACATAAAAGAGAAAATAAAGCTCAGAGACCTTGGCAGTAAGGTAGAGGTAAGATTAGAGAGCTATGAAGAGCTAAGTCCAAAGAAGGACTTATTTGATAAGATCGTAAGCATAGGAATGTTTGAACACGTTGGAAGGAAGAGAATGCCAGAATTTATGAAAAAGGCATCGAGTATATTAAAAAGTTCTGGGATATTTATGCTTCATACAATTACCGGCTTAGAAGAGGGTGGGCATCACTCCTGGATGGAGAAACACATATTCCCTGGTGGCTATGTCCCAACAGTAAGAGAAATCGTGAACATAATACCCGAGTATGACTTCAAAATAGTAAATATAGAAAGTCTGAGGCGTCACTACGCAAGGACATTAGAATATTGGTCTAAAAATTTTGATGCCCATCGCGATGAAATAGAGAAAAAATTTGGGAGAACCTTCCTCAGAATGTGGGATATATATCTTAAGGGCTGCGCAGCCTCATTTAAGCTAGGATTTGTAGACGTTCACCAATTTATATTATCCCTTGGCATAAACAACGAATATCCTGAGACATTTGAATTTTTATACAAGGATTAAGTTAAGCAAAGTATTTTATCTAATAGATAGACTTTAATCTAATGACTTAACCCATCTTCGTCATTTTAGTGCAGAATAAACTGTCATTATAGGATATTGGATCCTTTCACAGCCACTATGGATTTTCCCTTAGGTTTAAAGCTTGGATATTATTTGGATATTACCTAGAAATTTTTTATTGTATGTTTTTGCATTTGTTTG
>NZ_JBAGBW010000021.1 GCF_039822205.1 Thermodesulfobium sp. 4217-1 | reverse complement strand
AAATCTCCTTTCTAAGTAATATTTGACTTATAATGTATATTAATATATAAATCAAATCAATGCAAGCAAAATATTTATATTTTTATATAACAATAATTTATATTTGTATAAATAAGATTTTGTTTAGTTTATTTGATTGGTAAACTATTTTAAAACTGTGCTCCTCTTTCGTCTATCTTGGCTAAGAATTCCTTATTATTTTTAGTTTTCTTTATGTATTCGAGAATAAGTTCTGTAACGTCGCTACCCTCTCTGGAGGCAAGAACCCTTCTAAGATGCCATATTTTTCTTAGCTCTTCGGGTGTCAAAAGAAGTTCTTCTTTACGAGTGCTAGATTTTTTCAGATCGAATGCGGGGAAAATTCTCTTATCTGCGAGCTTTCTATCCAATATCAATTCCCAGTTTCCAGTTCCCTTAAATTCTTCGAAGATAACGTCGTCCATCCTGCTGCCTGTTTCTACAAGACATGTAGCCAATATTGTAAGGCTCCCGCCCTGCTCTACCGACCTTGCTGCACCAAAAAATCTTTTTGGTTTATGAATGGCAGATGCATCGATTCCGCCTGATAGGGTTCTTCCAGTGGTCTGTATCGTAGTGTTGTATGCTCTGGTTAATCTTGTGATCGAATCCATAAGTATGAGAACGTCTTTGCCAGTTTCGACAAGCCTTTTTGCCCTTTCAAGTGCCAGCTCAGAAAGTCTTGTGTGATTTTCTTGCTCTTCATCAAAAGTTGAGCTTATAACCTCGCCTTTTACTGAGCGTTTCCAATCTGTAACCTCTTCTGGTCTTTCATCAATCAGGACTACCATCAAATGAGTGTCTGGATGATTAATTTCTATTGATTGTGCTATCTTCTTTAAAAGTGTTGTCTTGCCAGCTTTTGGAGGTGCGACTATCAGACCTCTTTGACCCTTACCAATTGGAGTAAAAAGATCGATTATCCTTGTAGATTCATCTTCTGATGAGCTCTCTAACCTGAAGCGCTTATGAGGAAATACAGGAGTCAGCGATTCAAAATGTTTTCTGTTTCTCAGGTCCTCTGGCAAAAGATCGTTTATGTGATCTATTTTGATTAAGCTAAAATACCTTTCGCTATCCCTTGGAGGTCTAGTTAAGCCAGAAATTTCATCTCCCTGAATTAAATCAAATCTTCTTATCTGAGATGGGGCTACGTAAATATCATTTGGAGATGATCGGTAACTTTTTACTCTTAAAAACCCATAACCATCTTGTGTGATATCCAGTATTCCTTTTGACCTTACTAGATCGTCTCTTTTGTCATCACGTGGATACTGCTTGTCCTTAAAAGTATAAAATTCTTTTTTCTGAAAGGTGTTTGTTTCTTTGCTCTTTAGAAGATTGTTGTTGTTCTCTGGCGTCTGGACAGTTTTTGGCTCTTCAACTTTTGGAGTTTGTATTTCACCCTGAGTTGATGGTTTCACAACCTCTTTTTTTCGAGTATTTTTTAATTCTATCTTAGCATCGGAAACTTTATCAAGAAGTAATTCCAAATTTTTGGTATCTATGGGTGCTTTAGTCTTGGTTTTAGATTCGTCTTTTACACTCTCTCTTTTAATAGGTTTTTTTTCTTCGCTACCTTCAATATTTTTTATAGCTTTAAAAATTTTGTCTACCAGCTCCGTCTTTTTCATTATAAAGTATCCTGTAACCCCTACCTGTTTCGCTATTATTCTGAGCTCTTTTACAGATTTTTCGTTCAATTCTTCATTTGTAAATTTCATAAGATCTAAGCAAGACTTGGGATGCTCCCTTGTCCTTCCTCCTTTCGGTTTTTAGATTTCAATAATATAGTCATTTAAAAAATCGGCATAATCTTGAGGTATGTCTAAGACAATTGTTACCCCTAATGTAGACCATTCTTCTTCCAATATCCTTCCTGAAAAATTTTTAATTAAATTAATAATTTTTGTTTTGTTGTGTGGTAAAAATATTTTAATCTTTATTCTGTTTGGATAAATAAATTGTTTAATTTTATCTAATAGCTGGTTGATACCCGTTCCATTTAACGCACTTATGAAACAATATGGCTTATAAAGCTCAGCAAGACTATAGATTTCATCCAAATACACACACTCATCAATTTTGTTAAAAACTAGTATGCTTGGAATATCATTTGCATTTATTTCTTTAAGAACACTATTTACGTTATTGATATCTTGTTTTACCATTTCAATGGGTTTTGAGGCATCTACAACATGTAATAAAAAATTTGAATCGCTTATTTGTGACAAGGTAGCTTTAAAAGCTTCTATCAGCTTGTGTGGAAGTTTTCTAATAAAACCTACTGTGTCTGTAAGAAAAACTTTTGTTCTATCGTCAAACTTTATTATAGCAGTTTTTGTGTCAAGTGTTGAAAAAAGCTGATCCTGTACTAAAACATCAGATTCTGTTAACACCTTCATCAGTGTAGATTTTCCTGCATTTGTATAGCCCACTAAAGAAATTTTTGGAAAACTTGAGTTGTTTATATTCTCTTTAATAACTTTATCTCTTTTTTCAATAGTACTTATTTCACTTTTTAATTTGCTAACTTTTAATCTTAATGTTCTTCTGTCCTGTTCTTTTTTTGTTTCTCCTGGTCCTCTTGTGCCAATGCCGCCGCCTAATCTTGACAAAACTTTTCCCCAACCAGATGTTTGTGATAACAGATAATTTAGTCTTGCCAATTCTACCTGCAATTTCCCCTGTTTAGTGCTGGCTCTTTTTGCAAATATTGATATTATAAGGGCATTTCTATCAACTACTTCTACATTCCATATATCAATTAGATTTCTATAGGTATGAGGGTTTATTTCACTGTCTACAATTACTGCCTCAATATCGTTTTCTAAAATTAAATTTTTTATTTCTTCTGCCTTACCCTTACCAATTCGAAAAACTTTATCAGTTCTATTTAATTTGTACAAAACTGATAAAACAGGATTAAAATTTGCTGTTAGACATAGAGCTTTAGTCTCTTCTAAAAAATATTCTACATCTTCATGGGGATGAAATGTTTCTAAAATTAAAGCATTTTTAAACTTGCTTTTTAACAAGTTGTTAAAATTGGATGCTTCTTGACTTCATTCTTTCAATGGCCTCTCCAATTCTTTCTTCACTTACGGTAATAGCAAATCTAACATATCCATCACCCTCAGACCCATATCCGCTACCAGGCGTTACAACTATATCTGTTTCTAACATCAATCTTTCTGTAAAAGTAGAAGCATTAAAACCAGTAGGAGTTTTTACCCAGAGGTAAAATGATCCTTTGGGAGCTACTATGTCTGAGCCAAGGCTTTGAAGACCGCTTACTAAAAGATCTCTTCTCTTTATATAAATCTTGTTCATCTTCGCAATGAAATTAGAGTCATCCTGTAAAGCAATTTCTGATGCCTGCTGGATAGCCACAAAAAGTCCCGAGTCAATATTGGTTTTAATAATTCCCAAAGCCTTTATGGCTAATTTGGAACCAACTGCAAAACCAACTCTCCAACCTGTCATATTGAACATCTTTGAGAGTGAATGAAATTCAATGGCTACTTCTTTTGCCCCATCGACCTGCAATAAACTAGGGCTTACGTAATTATCATAAGTCATTTCAGAATAAGCCATATCGTGGCAAATTAGAAAGTCATATTTTTTAGCAAAATTAACTGCTTTTTCAAAAAACTCTAAACTTGCCACAGCTCCTGTTGGATTATTTGGATAATTTAAAAATAAAATTTTTGTATTTTCTAAGACCTGAGTTGGAATTTTTTCTAATTCTGGCAAAAAGTTATTGCTATCATTTAAAGGCATAAAATATGGTTTGCCACCTGAGAGAATGGTAGCTACGTTGTAAACCGGATATGCAGGATTCGGTACAAGTGTGTAATCTCCTTCGTCAACGAATGCAAAAGGAAGATGAGCGATGCCTTCTTTGGATCCTATGAGGGCCATTATTTCACTGTCAGGATCGAGAGCTACATTAAATCTTTTCAAAAACCATTCAGAAACGGTTTTTCTGAAGGATAGGGTTCCTTCGTATGGTGGGTATCTATGATTTTTCGGGTCTTCTACATATTTTTTCATTGCATCTACCACGAACATTGGAGTTGGTAGATCTGGATCTCCAATTCCGAAATCTATTAGATCTTTTCCTTGTGCTCTAAGCATATTTTTCTTTTTGTCAATCTCAGAGAATAGATAAGGTGGTACGTTTTGGATTCTGTTTGCAGTTCTGATTTTTGGTTCCTCCTCAAGAAGAATTTGTTTATTATTATAAGTTCATTATTTTATTTAGAATATGGAGCGGGAAATGGGATTCGAACCCACGACCCTCGCCTTGGCAAGGCGATGCTCTACCGCTGAGCTATTCCCGCATTTATTTTCTGGTGGGCGAGAAGGGACTTGAACCCCCACGGTTTTATCCACCAGGTCCTAAGCCTGGCGCGTCTGCCATTCCGCCACTCGCCCAAGTGACTAAGAAATATTATAGTTTAAAAATTTTTTTTGTCAATTATTTTTTAAATTTTTAATTTATTCGTTGTTAATGAAATAAAGTAATAATCTCAAGTGCAATTCAATTTTTAACGAAAAACTTTTTAAAAAAACCTATTTATATCTACTATTTTATAAAGATTATTTCAAATAAAGCTTTAATTGTGCAGCTTTGATCTACATGTCCAAACAAATGAAATTTACAAATATACCCGATCACAAGTTTAATCGATAAAACAACTTCCTATTTCTTTGTAATCAGAGCACCTTCTGTCCCTAAAAAAAGGCCATATACGCCTGACATCTTCATTTTTACCTATATCAATGTTTGCATACATAATCTCTTCATTATCTTTTGCCTTTACGATAAATTCTCCCTGAGGCCCACAAACAAAACTATTTCCCCAAAATTTAATTTTTTGACCATGTTTGGTCTCAGTGCCTACCCTGTTTACAGATAAGACATATAGCGAGTTTGCAATTGCATGAGATCTTTGAATGGTAAGCCATGCTTCTAACTGTTTTTTTTGTTCAGATCTTTTTTCATGAGGATCAAATCCAATGGCAGTAGGATAGATTATTATTTGAGCACCTTTTAGCGCCATTATTCGTGCTGCCTCAGGAAACCATTGGTCCCAACATATTAAAATGCCTATTCTTCCAAGACTGCAATTAATTGGCTCAAAACCTAAATCTCCAGGTGTAAAGTAAAATTTTTCAAAATATCCTGGATCATCTGGAATGTGCATCTTTCTGTATTTGCCTGATATACTGCCATCTTTATCGATAATTATAGCGCTATTGTGATATATTCCTTGTGACCTTTTTTCGAAATAAGGAAAAATAATCACCAAATTATTTGAAAGAGCTAATTTTTGAAAATGTTTTATTACGCTCGAACTGTTTTCTAAAGCAAGGTCGAAATTATTTGGATTCTCCGATATACAGAAATAACTATTTAAAAATAGTTCTGAAAATACTAATATATCGGCTCCCTTTTGTTTAGCCTCAAGTATAGCTTTTTCAGCTTGTAAAATATTTTCATCTAACGAAAAATTACATTTTTTTTGCACAAGACAAACTCTAATGCTCATCTATTAAAACCTCCTGGTTTAGAAATCCCTTTGGAATATTATTTGTAGTGCAGTGTATAGCTCCACCCTGGCTAATTAATATTCTACAGTCAATTTGAATGATTTCTTTGTTAAGGAAAATGCTTTCAAATACGCTCATAGCTTGTATATCTTCTTTTGAGTTGTAAATGGGTACAACTACAGCAGAATTAAATATTAAAAAATTAGTATAAGTAGCGGGCAAATAATTTCCTTGTCCATCTTTGATCTCAGGCAGAATTATAGGTACGAGGTTGAAGGGTTTGTCATTGCAGTCTCTAAAATCCTTCAATTCCTCTTCCATTAATTTTAGCTCATTAAAATATGGGTAATTTCTATTTGCTGATTTGACGTACACAATAGTATCTTTGTTTACAAATTTTGCTAACATATCAATATGAGAATCTGTATGATCACCCATTAATTTTCCGTTCTTCAACCACAATATTTTATTTTGTCCAAATACCTCATAAAATAGTCCTTCAATTGCATCTTTTGAATACTGAGGGTTTCTATTTTTATTTAGTAGGCAATTTTCTGTTGTTAGAATTATTCCATCGCCATTGTTATCAATACTCCCCCCCTCCAACACAAAGTTTAAATTTTTTTTCATTACACTTTTTGCAAGTAAATTGGATGAAAATATCCTGTTATTTAAATCGTTATCTAATTTATAGTTAAATTTATTTCCCCAACCGTTAAATTTAAAGTTTAAAGCTGTAAAAATCCCATTTTCTTTTATAAAAATTGGTCCATTATCTCTAATCCAGGTGTCATTAGTTTTAGCTTTAATGCATATCAGATTCTTATCATCGATATTCAATTCATTTTTATAATTCATATTCTCAGGTATTATTAATATTATTTTGCCAAACTTGATGGCTTTCTTTATCAGCTCGTGATATAACGTTCGGACTTTTAAAAGATTATCGTTCCAATCAGATTTCTCATGAGGATATACGAGCATTAATGCATCTTGTTGTTCCCATTCTGAAATTAGATTATTCAATTAAACCTCCAATTTTTCTATATTACATAATTTTAACTTCTTTATATATAATTGTTACTATGGAATATGAAGATAAAAAAATTGAATATGATATGAACAATGAAATCTTAAAGTTGCAAATACATATTAACAAATTAAAACGTGATCTTGAAAATATTAAAAGCGATTATCTTTCTCTTAAAAATAAACTATCTTTCTTTTATAGGACATATCAGGATAGAATAGGAAAGCTGTATTTGGAGCTTGACAGGCTAAAATTAAAATTTGCTAAAATTCAATTGGATAACAGTCTTAATCAAAAAAACGATGACTTCATAAAACATCATATTAAAGAATCTCTATTTGAAAAAGAAATGGAATTAAATAAAATTGAAGATGAGATCAGCTCAAACCTTTCGGGCGATGAAGACATCGAAGAAGTGCCAGAAGATTTAGTACCCGCAAGTTATGACAAAATTAAGATAATATATAGGAAACTTGCTTCCAGATTCCATCCAGATAAGGCTAGGTCTGAGCAGGAAAGAATTATTTTCCATAATTTAATGTCAGAAATTAACCTGGCCTACGATCAGCTGGACATTAGAAAATTACAAGAATTGGTTGAGGCTCTCGGATGTGAAAATGACGATTCTTTGGCTTCTCAAATAAAAATACTAAGAAATAAGATAGTTTCTTTAAATAATGAGATTGAAGAAGTTAGTATCAAAATTCAAGAATTAAAGAGTTTAAATATTTATAATCTTTATAAAAAGGTTGATGAGATGTTAGAATATGGCATAGATCTATTATCAAAAATTGAATCATCAATTCTCTTAGAGATAGACAAATATAATAAAAAACTTAAAAACTTGGGAAAGATTGACCTGTGAAAAATGAATTTTTAGAACCTATTGATTCGAAGATGTTTAATATTTCTTCCAATTCTTTAATTTTGGACAAGATTATTATTAGAAGCATTGAAGAAATAGATTTTATGGAGATTGATCTCAAATCGGATAAGAAATCTCCTGATATAAAAAAAATTGATTTTGATATATTGCACAAGATATATTGGAATACTTCCTTTCCTACCGTTTCATCAATATCCAAAAATGCCAAATATTTTATTCTGGGCTTTTTCGATGGCACAATAAATTTTTGGTCAATGTTAGATGGACTTTTTCTTGGAAAGATATTTTTATCTAAAAACCCTATTATCGCAATATCATCCAGCGACAACGAAGAATTTTTAGTAGTCGGCACTTGGGATGGATGTATTTTTATTTATTCTATTCTTCAAGGAAAAATTATATATCACAAAAAAATTGAGAATAAACCGATAAGAAAAATTTTTTATTTTGATGGATTAGATTTAATATCTTATCTTACAGACGATTCCAAGATCTACTTCTTGTCATTAAAAAATAATAAAAAACTTCTGCTCTATGAAAATAACTTGAAAATTACCTCTTATGACATAAAGCTAAATGAAAACTTAATTTTTTTAGGATTTGAGAATGGCTTGATTGAAATTTTTAACTTCAATACCAATATTTCAGAAAATAAAATTTTTATGAGCAACAATAAGATAGTTAATCTGTCAGCCTCCGTAGATGTTAAATATGTTCTGTCTACAGACGAATCTCATTCAAACTCATTGAATATCTATAAGCTTGACTCTCTGCAATCTATCTATACTGCTAATACTTATGGAACCTGTCTTGATGCTAAATTCGTAAACTACTCAGATATCGCAATGTCTGTAATAAATTCTTCATCAAATCTTAAGATATTAACAAAAAAAGACTCCCCTTTATCAAAATCTATAATTATTAAATACAACAAAAGTAGCTCAGATTTAGCAAATAAAAAAATTTTCAATTTTAATGAGCAGATTTCAACAGCCCTGATTTCAGAGGATATAAAAAAAGTTTATTTTGGTACAAAGTCTGGGATCTTGAAGAAGTGCTCTTTAAATAGTCAAGAAGTAAATTTTTCTGAGATATTGGAGCCAGAAGTACCAATTAATAAAATTTTTGTTCACACTGATTCTGAAAAGTTGCTCTGTTTTAATAAAAATTATAATGTCTATGTTTATAATGGCTTAGATTTGAAAAATTTTAGCATTATCAATGTTAAAAACGCTGAAACTGCTCTATCAGCAGCTGACAGTGCTGCCTACTGGACTGAAAAAGAAAATAAACTATACTTATTAGATTTGACAAAAAAAGAAATTTCCATAAATTCATTCGAAATTGAATTTAGCCCATTTAAAGTTTTGTTATTTAAAAATAGGTTTTATCTTTCTACTAAGGATGGTCAGATTTTTATATATGATGCAGAACTTAAGAGTTTATTTGACTGCTTTAATACTGGAATTGACGATGGAAAGTTTTCTGTTTGCTCAAGGCTAAATATTATAGGATATTACAATGATAAAGTTCTAAAAATGTATGACAGATTGGGAAAACTATTGGCTGAAATAAAATTTGACCTAAAGAAGATAGACTTATTGACCTTTTCCGATGATGGAATGTATTTTGCGTTTTCCTGCGATGATGAAATCTATCTATATGATGTTGTATCATCTGAGATAATAAAACAATTTGTCGGACACTATGATAAGATTGCAGATATTAAATTTAAAAGTAATTCAAATATTCTGTTATCAGTAGGTTTTGATAAAATTGTTAATTTTTGGAAATTTTAAATTATAATAAACTATATAATAAATTTGTAACAGGAGGCATATATGAAATATATAATTGGTATATGTTTATTTTTATTGTTAACTTTAATCTCTTTAAACGCCCAGGCTAAGCCGTCAGATTTTAATCAAGCAGATTTTTTAAAGGGTTATAACTCGACCAAAGACTGCTCTCTAAGCGCAAAGACTCCTACTGATTTTGTTATTTGCTCTTCTGATGCCTATGAAAAGAATAAGAAAGAGAGCTTTTTTAACGATAGTTTTAAAATGGGTTATGATTTCTCTGCCTGGTACATAATGAACAAGTATAGCCTTACTGAAGATTTTAATCAATTAGAGCTTGCAGTTACCAGGGATTATTTTCTTGGTTTCAGAAAGTCGCAGCTCGATTTTAATATTGACGATAAATCTCTTATTTCAATGACAAATGTAGACCCAAACAAAACTAGAGATTGGATAATGCGCTGGGCAAACATATTAAATGAAGATCCTTATGCATCAAAAGAACGTTAACCTATAATGGATTCTGATGATGTAGGGCAAGGATCATTTTATAAAAGATCTTGTCTTGTAGATAATGTCATCTTATCTGAAGAAAAACTTAAATTTTTATTTTTAAACATTTTAGAAAACTTTGAAGATGCAATAATCGTATATGATAGCAACCTAAAATGTATTTTTTATAATTCCAAGTATTTAAATCTATGGAATTTAGATTCAGAAGAAAGCGATTTTTTTGATTGTAGTTTAGAAGAATCTAATAATTTTTTATCAAAAAATGTTATTAATTCAGTTGCTTTTTTAAAAAGAAATTCTGAAATTTTAGATTTAAGCAAAGAAACGTCAGATATTGTAGAGCTTACAAATGGCACTATTTTGGAAAGGCGCTCTACTCCACTTACAGGCAGCTTAGATTTTAAGGGCAAAATAATAATTTATAAAGATATTACAAAAAAGATACAAGAAAACCTATCTGCTAATCTGGATCAAGAAATTATAACCACAGTTATCCAAAATTTACCTTTTTACTTGTTAATTGTAGATAGAAACTATAACGTTATCTTTGCCAATCAACAGGCAAGAAACCTTGACAATACAAGCTCCAATTGCTACAAGCTGCTTTTTGGGAGAGAGAGCCCGTGTGAGGATTGTCAGATAGAAAACGTTGTCAAACAAAAAATTAACTTTGCTTCAGAAATGGATTTTAAAAATAATAAAACCTTTTCTGTAATGATATCAAGCTTAAAAAACTCTTTAAACAACGATCTGGTTTCAATTTTTGCAATGGACATCTCAAAACACAAAGAAACTGCAACCAGAAATCTGTATCTCTCTTATATTGATCCGCTTACAGAAATTTTAAATAGAAGAGGTTTTTTCGTACATATCAAGGGCAATTATGAAAAAATGAAATTAGATGGTAAGAAGTTATTTTTATTTTTCTTTGACATTGATAAGCTAAAGATAATCAATGATACCTATGGACATGTCAATGGTGATATAGCTATAAAAAATATTGCAAAAATTTTAAAATCAGCATTTAGAGAAAATGATTTGTTGGCTCGTTTTGGGGGCGACGAGTTTGTAGCGCTGGTAATGTGTAATTCAAGAAGCAACACAGATCAAATATTGGATAGGATATCCAAAAAGATTTATGATTTCAATTCTTCAGGAACCTTGAACTTCAATTTATCAGTTTCTTGCGGCGTATCAGAAATAAAACCTGATCAGCTTAAAGAAATTGATAAAATAATTCATCAAGCTGATCAGGCGATGTATTCTATAAAGAAAATAAAAAGTTAAGCCCTAAAGAACTTCCGGGTTTACACAATATTTTGGCTTTCTTCCTTCTAGCACATCAAATAGATTTTCAGCTGCAAGCTGCATCATATTTAATCTTGTTTCGTATGTAGCAGTGCCTATGTGCGGCGTGATAATAACGTTTGGTAAAGTTAAGAGAAGACTATTATTGGGAATTGGTTCTGGATCTACTACGTCTAATGCAGCAAATGCAATCTCTTTATCTAAGAGAGCCTTATATAGATCTTCAGTTACTACAATTGGGCCTCTTGCTGCGTTTACCAATATTGCAGTCTTTTTCATCTTCTTAAAAACATCATAATTAAACTTTCCCTTTGTTTCAGGTGTCAATGGCGAAAGTATAACTATGTAATCTGAGGTTTCGATCAATTCTTCAAATCCTACATATCTTGCATTTATGTTCTTGTCGTCAGATTTTGGCTTTCTATTGTGATATATTACGTTCATGAGCGAAGCGTTAGCCCTTCTTGCCAGAGCAGTGCCTACATTTCCCATACCGAAAATACCAAGAGTTTTACCGTGTAAATCGTGAGATAATGGATATCCAAAATTTTTAATCCATTTGCCCTCTTTTACATAATTTACTGCTTTTATTACATCTCTTGCGGCACATATTAGCAAACCGTAAGTAAGTTCAGCAGTAGCTTCTACCACCACATAAGGAGTATTGCATACTGGTATCTTTCTTTCTGTACAATATTTTACGTCAATGTTGTCGTATCCAACTGCACATTGAGTAACTACTTTAATGTTCTTTGCGTCCTCTAATAAAGACTTGTTTACTGGATAGAATGCAGAATATAGCCCATCAGCATCTTGGAGCCATTCTTTAATTACTGTTTGTGGCGGCAGATTTTCCTGATCCCAACAAATTAATTCTACTCTTTCATTTAGCCAATTGTAAGGCTCATCCAATATTTTGTTCGTCATAATAACTTTTGGTTTTTTGGCCATATTTCCCTCCTAAGTTTTAATTATTCAGTGAAATTAACGAGTTAAAATTTCTCTCTCTGTTTTTATAAATATCATTTGTAACGAGTGCTACATATTTGCCTTGAAAAAATGCACCATCAAGCTCATTTTTAGATACATTCCTTGATGAATTTTCACCAGCGACACAAGATGCGCCATATGGTGAGCAACCTGTGATCTGGTCCATAATAGTTTGACCCTTAAAAAGATATGGCAACCCTACTACTATCATTCCTTGGTGAAATAAATATGGCATGAAGGTAAGAATGGTAGATTCTTGCCCGCCATGCTGGGTGTTTGAGGATGCAAATACGCTGCCAACTTTTCCAAAAAGCTCTCCCCTTGCCCATACTCCACCCGTGCTGTCTAAAAATGACTTCATTTGTGCGCACATATTTCCAAATCTTGTAGGGGTTCCAAATATTACTGCGTCAGCGTTGGTTAAATCATCCAATGATGCTTCAGGAATAGAGCTTTTTATTTTTTGTTGTATCTCCTTTGCCCCCATTTTTTCTATTACATCGTCTGAAAGTGTTTCTGGCACTCTTTTTATAGATACCTTTACTCCCTCTACACTGCTAGCCCCGCTTCCAATAGCTTCAGCAAGCTCGTGGATGTGACCGTATAAAGAATAATAAACAACTAATATCTTACTCATATGCTCCTCCTTTATTTTTATAATTTAATTATATATCTATTCTTAATTAAATGTTTATTTTCATTTAAAGTATTTTGATACTTTTCAAAATTTAATTTATTATGTTATAATTTAGCCGTTGCCGAGGTAGCTCAATAGGCAGAGCAGCTGATTTGTAATCAGCAGGTTGTCAGTTCGACTCTGATCCTCGGCTCCATTTTTTATCATATTTTTATTTTATCTTTTTGTAGTAAGTACGTTTTAAACTTTCTAATAACTACTTATTTCTAAAAATCTGTAATTAATTTCCACCCCTTTAAATTTTAAATATTTTTTCCAACTTCTTCAATTTTTTTTAGCCAATCAGTTTTTAACACATCGTCCTTTTCGTGCATCCCCATTATTGTTATTGCGCCTTTGCTGGTCCATTTCATGTAGTCAGCTATTAATTCGTATGATTTAACAATTCCTTGAAATTCTTTTTGATTCTCTGCAGCACCGCAAACAATTAACAAGCTCTCTTTTACCTGCAGCTTAACATTGCCAATAAGAAATGAATAGAATTTATCAATTGCAGCCTTCAGCTTAGATGGGTATGAAAACCAATATAAAGGAGTAGAGATTACTAATAAATCAGAATTCATAACTATGGGAGCCAGTTCATTAAAATCATCCGAAAAGAAGCACGCCCTATCTTTTGTAAAACACTTATTGCAGGCTTTGCAACCCTCTATATTTTTTTCTGCAGTTTCAAATTTCACTATGCTGTGTCCTGCACTTTTTGCTCCATCTATAAAAGCATCCGCTAAAAGATCGCTGTTTCCCTTTCTTCTGGGGCTACCCGTTAAAACAAGTATGTTTTTAGACATTTTTGCTCCTCCATAAGTATATTATTCTTTTATACATATAGATCAATCTATATCAACAATGATACCACGAATGCTTGTTGTGAATTAATTCACTTTGTATATTTTATCTGTGGAGCTCAGCTTTTATGACCTTGAGAAAACCCTTACTAGTCCTGTGCTCAATCTGTGAGAAAATGGCTTTACTGAGGCAAGAAACGCAATAATTAACAAGATACATACATAGTAAACTATTCCACTCCAGCCAAAAGGTTTAAGGAAGAAGCCGCCAGCCCAACCCAATAGGCTTGCTCCCAAATAGTAGAAAAACAAATAATAAGAAGCTGCCTGACACTTTTGCTTCCTTGATGCAAGAAAGCCAACCCAACCACTTGCTACAGCATGTCCTGCAAAGAAACCAAAGGCTACAAGGGCAACGCCCATTATCTTAACAAGTAAAAATGGCTCTAATGTAAGCAAGGCGCCTACAATGAAGATTGAGAGGGCAACGCCCATTATAATTTTTCTTGAATATTGATCTGCCAGCCTTCCAAAAAATGCTGAGCTAAATACCCCGACAAGATTTACTACAAACAAAAATCCAAAAGCTGTTTGGCTCAGATCGTACGGTGCTCTTGTGAGGGGATATCCGATGTAGTTCAGAACGGTAATATATGCACCCATCAACAAAAACCCAGTTAAATATAGGTTTGCAAGCTTTGTGTTAAATAGAGTGAATACCAAAACAGATTTAAGACGTCGAATAGATATGTTTGTTTTATTAAAATTATTTGATTCAGGCAGGTTAAGCCAAAACCATATGCTGGCAATTAGACAAATAATTCCTTGTATTAAGAATGCTATGTGCCAATTTAATACATCAGTAAATATGCCCGTCAAAATCCTGCCAGAAAAACCACCTATTGCAGTTCCTGAAACATAGTATCCTATGACCTTACCAATATCTCTTGGTGAAAATTCTTCGTGTAAATATGTCATTGCAATGGATGGAAAGCCCGCCACAACTATTCCTTCAAAAAGTCTTAGAGCCAAAAACAAGTAAAAGTTAGGCAGAAAAGCTGTTAAAATTGCACAAAGAGATGTCAAAACCAAAGAACAGCTCATTATCAATTTTCTATTCCAAGAACTTATAAAAAGTGATACAAAAAATAAACATACCGACATCGTGATAGTTGTTAGAGAGATTGACAAGCTTGCAGTCTCAGGTGAGACATGATATAGCTCGGAATATAGACTAATTAGCGGCTGCGGTGAATACATCAACGCAAAATTTACTATACTGCCAATCAAAATGCCTGCAGAAACCTTTTTGTACTCTTTGCTTCCAACCTCTATGTAACTCAATTTTTAGCATCTCCTTATTGCACAGAACGGTATATCCCGCCGTGTATAAATATTTTGCAAGGTCCTTGACAACCTCAAGCGAATATACTATAACAAAGAAATTGATATATTTAAAATATCTAATTTATATTAGATTATACGATTTAAATATAATAAATTTATTTAAAAGGAGACCCTTTCAATGGATATAAGGCAAATTCGATATTTTCTTGCTATAGTGCAGGAAGGCCAGTTTACAAAAGCCGCATATAAGCTCAATATTGCACAACCACCATTAAGCCAGCAGATAAAGTTGCTTGAAAAGGAATTAGGGGTAAAGCTCTTGATTCGGGGTGCGAAAAGCGTAGAACTTACTGAAGCTGGACAGGTGTTTGCTGCTCGCGCAGAACAAATATTGAATCTTGCAGGCTCGACAAAAAAAGAATTAATTGATTTGAGCAAGGGTCATCATGGAACAATAAGCATTGGGACTGTTTCTTCAAGCGGGGCATCAATACTGCCAAAATTTATCAAAGAATTTCATAAAAACTATCCTGACGTTACCTTTCAAGTCTTAGAAGGTAACACCATTAAAATTATGGATTTGGTAAGCAAAGGTGTTGTAAATATTGGCATTGTAAGAACTCCCTTTAACATAAACAACTATGATTATATTATTCAAGCCTCAAATGAACCAGACGACCCTATGGTAGCGATATTTACAGACAACTGGAAGTTCCAAGGTGAAAAAATTGATTTAAGTGAGTTAAAAGGCATTCCCTTAATCATCCACCGTAGATATGAACAGATTATTATGAACGCATTCAGCAAGTATGATATTGAACCAAATATTTTATGTAAAGGTGAAGACGTTCGATCAATTATAACCTGGGCAGAATTGGGCATAGGAGTCGCAATGGTACCCAAACCGCCAATCAATATTTTTAAGCCTGGGGAAATGAAGCTGTGCGAAATAAACAATAAATCTTTAGAAACAAAAGCTGTAGTTATCTGGCTCAAAAATGCATACTTATCTATGGTAGTAAAAAATTTTATAAGCCTTATCAAGTCCCACGATTCTGACTGATATAATCAGAGATTAGTTTTGATAAATATCAAATATTTAGTTTGTTTTCAGCAAATTTTAGAAAGTTATTACTTCAAATCCTTCATTAATAAATCTTGCCATTCCAGCATGGCCAGACATATCAGACAATATATTAAGATTTCTCTTTTTTGCCTCATCTATTGTGCCCATCATGGTTGAACAAGCTTTGCACACGCCTTCAATTATGTTTAGCTTTAGCGCCTTTTGTGCAAGGTTGTAGAGAGGGCTATTTTCGTTATAAAGCTCAGGAATCAATTTTGTAGACTCGCCCTCTAATACTATCTGAGTATTTATTCCGCTCTCACTAAGCTCAATGCCATATAGCAATACGTGAATAAAACACATCGAATCTCCTCTGAAAGCAAAAAGCACTACGTTTTTCATTGTATCCTCCTTAAATTAATTAATTTTCTTTACTAAATCAATATCTCTTAATTGCAGTATTTAATGGGTCTCCTTATAGAGAACTGAATAATATTCTTTTCTTAGCAGCGTAGAAATTGGCCCTATAGTCCCATCTTTAATCTTTTTGCCATCGATTTCTACATAAGGGATCACCCCTCCTACAGAACCAGTCAAAAAAACCTCATCTGCATCTAATAGATCTTGGGTAGTAAATTGCACTTCATTTACTTTTATACTGTATTCTTGTGCGACCTCAATTACTAATTCTCTTGTGATTCCAGGCAGTATCCATGGGCCATTTGGGTGTGTAAAGAGTTCATTGTGTTTTACTATAAAAATGTTCAATGCATGAGCTTCGGTAACTATCTGGTTTCTGTGAAATATTGCAGCATTGCAACCTGAATCAGTCGCCATTTGTTTCGCCATGCAATTAAGCATTATCCCCGTAGTCTTTACATCGCACATTTCCCATCTTTTGTCTTCTACCAATATAGCCCTCCCCTTTTCTGGCGGCATATATGCAGGATTTATCAGGTCCACATAAGCAAGCACCGTAGGATCTTTTAACTTTGGCAATCCATGCGCTCTAAAAGGGGCACAACCCCGAGATATCTGAATGTATAGCTCTCCTTCATCAACAATCTGCTTATTTCTATCCAGCAATTCATCCAAAATTGTCCTAAGATTTGACACGTCATATTCTATTTTTAACTTATTCAATCCATTTTGCAGTCTGTTTAAATGTCTATCCAGCCTGTGATATGTCCTATTGCAAATTATAGTTGCGTCATATACAGAGTCGGCAAAAACAAATCCCCTATCTTGAAATGAGATCATAGCCTCAGATTCCTTTAACCATTTGCCATTTAAATATACGATCATGTTTATGCTTCCTCCATTTTAAAGATGATAATGGGGCGGGTTTATGTCAAGCATAGTTTTCAAACCAGGTGTAGCCTGAATTAGATTTGGAATTGAATTTACAAGGATTGCACAGGTAGCAATATCTCCATTTACCCCATTTTTAATTAACATATCTATTGGAGGGTTTCCATCAATGATTATTCTATCCCTTGGTTCGCACTCATCTATAGTAGCTCGAAAGATCATGTTAATCTTGTCTTCACCTTTTGCTATCCCAAGTCCTATTTGCTGAACGCCAAGAACCTTTCCTGGCTCAATAATGCCGTTGTCGAATTCAACCCTGTGTGTAGCTACTATTGGGGATATAACCTCATCAATTCTATCAATTTCCCAGCCCAAAAATGATGCTATCATATTTATTGATTGTGAGAGTCCAACGTGCTTCAATTTGCCTGCCTTAACTTTACTATCAAATTCCTCTATAGTGGTATTAGCACCTATCTTAAGCTGAAATGGGAGTCTTCTATACTTGGCATCCTGGATCCTTTCTACAGTAAATTTTGTAACATTTTCACAAACTCCAGATAAAACCATTGGCAGATAATCCATCAGATATCCTGGATTCACTCCTGTGCCTAAAACTGAAACTTTATTATCTTTGGCTAAACTATTTATTTTTTCAGCTATATTGGAGTTCGACCATGGATAGCTTAGCTCTTCGCACGATGATATTACATTTACGCCAAATGGCAAAATAGTCTTTAGTTGATCGTAAATACCAATCAAGCTTGATGTGGTAGTTAGGATCAAGGCGTCAACCTTTTCGTTTCCCAATGTGCTGTTTAGATCATCTGAGACCATGATGCCTGTGGGTGAAAGCCCTGCAATTAAACCCAAATCTTTACCAAGCTTTGACTTATCGCTATCGATTGCCCCTACAATTTCGATGTTGGACCTCTCCATTAGATATTTTGTGACGCCTGTGCCTATAGGTCCCAATCCCATCTGAACTACCTTAAGCTTTTTGTCCATTTTGTACTCCTCTGTTTAAAGTGATAGGAAAATTTGATACTTTATAATGTTTATTGAAAACCAATAACCATATTTTATCACTTACTATAGACTAGTGTTTAAGATAAGCTTAATAATCTTTTAAATATTTACTTAATTCACTAATTAAATTATAATTTTTTTCAATATATATAAATTGGGGGTTCATATGAGCGGTTTAGATAATTTTGATGCACTACTTGATTCCTCAATATTTGGCGTGTATATTCATCAGACTGAAGATGGAGTGATTGTCTTCGCAAATGAGCGCATTGCCCAGATTCTTGACTATGATTCGCCAGACGAGTTAATTGGTAAGACTATCTTTGATCTGCACTCAGAAGATGAACAGAAAAGAATTGTTAAAGATAACCTTAGAAAGAGGCTAAAGGGCGAGGTCGACAAAGTTGAGGTAGCAGATTATTATCTCTTATCAAAAAACAATCATTTAGTGCCTGTTTCAGTTTTTGTGTACACAACGATTTATAATGGAAAATTTTCTGGCCTTGTAATCGTATTAGATAGATCTAAAGAGGAATCTTATAAAAAGCTCTTTTTTGCCCTCAGTCAGATAAATCAACTAATCGTGAAAGTAGATAACGAAGATGAGCTCTTTTCTAAGATAGTTAAAATCCTTGTGACTGAAGTTGGATATGACTCATCAGTTGTTGGGCATGTCGATGAAGACGATCTATTTGTAAAAGATTATATTTATACATCAGACAACAATCACGCTCTTCGATTAAAAAATGATAAAGTTGGCGTAAATCAAAATACGCCTTATGGCAGAGGCACCATTTCGGATACATATCATACAAAAAAGATCTCTTACATTCAAGACGTCTTTAAATCAGAAAGGCTAAGCTATTGGAGAGATTATTTTAAAGAATTCAATATCAATTTTATATGTGCGATCCCTATTTTAAAAAATGATAAAGTATATAAGATTATCGTTATTCACGATAAATACAAGGGCTCACTCAGCGATGAACATCTTGTTTTATTGGAAGAAATACAAAAAGACCTCTCGTTTGCGGTTGAAAAATTAGAATCAGGGAAAAATATTCTAATATTAAATAAGGCCTTGGAGACATCTCATGAATGGGTTTTAATTACAGATATAAATGGCACTATTATTCAGGCAAGCAAAGCTGTTTCAGACATTTCTGGCTACAGTATGGATGAGCTTATTGGCAGCAATCCAAAGGTATTCAAATCAAACGAACAAAACGCTGAATTTTATAAAGGCCTATGGAATACAATTTTAAGCGCTGATACCTTTAAGGGTACAGTGGCAAATAAGAGAAAAGATAATACGACTTTCTATCTGGACAAGGTTATTGTCCCATTTATTCGAAACGACAAAATCGAAAATTTTGTTGACTTCTCCAAAGACATAACTGAATTAGTCAATCATGAAAGAATTCTAAGATTAACTTCCAAAATATTTGAAGCCCTCTTCCACATTACAAACTTGTCCCTTAATATAGAGTCAAAAGAGGAATTTCTTGAAAAACTTACTGCTATTTTTGTCAGAGATTTAGAATTTGAAATTGCATACATAACTGCAGTTGAAGATTCACAATTTAATATTCAGTACTATGATTGTTCTAATCAAAAGTACTATTCTTATATAACAAAGTTAAAAGTGATGATTTCTGATAAAGATTTTAAAAAAATTCTAAACAATCCTTCATTGCCATGTAGCCAATCATTAAAAAATAAGGGATTTTATGCGTTTAATAATATAAATTTAACTGATCTGTGCCCATTTCCTGCTTTAGTTAAGGAATATGGAATTAATTCTTGCGGATCTATAAGCATATGTGTGAACAACGAAATTATTGGCAACCTATCTTTTTTGTCAGAGAACTATGACATTTTCAATCCTGATATATATGAGCTCTTAAATGTTATTGAGAGCCAGATTGAATCTATATTGAACAGAATCTCTATTGAGTCGAAACTTGCTGTAGTTCGAAGACAATATCAAAAACTCTTTTCTAATCTGAGCAGCCCATTTCTTTATTTTAAGGCAATAATTATTGACAATACTGAAATAATTGATGATTGCGTGCTAATTGATGCAAATGAAATGTTTGGATGGACATTTAACGTTCCATTGGCAAAGATAAACTCAGAGCCATTCAAGAGCTATATAGAAGATATCCTAATAAGCATTGGGATTTGCAGCTCTGTTTCCAAAAGATGTGAATTCTATTGTATAAACGAGATATATATCGATGCCATAGATCAGTGGTTCAAGATTTCAGTATATAGTCCAGAAACTGATTATTATGCGATTATATTTGACAACATTACAGAACGCAAGTTAGCAGAACGCAGCCTTATTGTAGCAAAGGATATGGCAGAGGAAGCAAACCTGGCAAAGAGTGAATTTTTAGCGAATATGAGTCATGAGATAAGAACGCCTTTAAATGGGATTGTAGGGATGATAGACCTTATAGGATTGACAGATCTTACAAAGGATCAAAAGGATTATTTTAGCACTATTAAATATTGCTCTGATAACCTGCTTGACTTGATAAGCCAAATATTAGACTTCTCCAAAATGGAAGCAAAAAAGATGAAGTTGGACAATATTATCTTTGACTTAAGAAGGCTCTCAGATGAGGTTTTTAAAACTCATTCCTTTAAAGCTAAAGAAAAAAATATTGAGCTTAAATATTTATTTGATAAATCTATTCCTAATTTTATTATTGGAGACTCTCAGAAACTAAGGCAAGTGTTTAATAATCTTCTTACAAATGCAATAAAGTTTACAGATCGTGGTGCTGTTGAGTTCACAGTTTTAGAAGATAGCGAAGAGGATTCTAAAGATTTTTGCAATATAAGATTTATATTTGAGGATACAGGAATAGGCATATCAAAAGAGGATCAAAACAAGCTATTTAAACCATTCAATCAAATAGACTCCTCTATTACTAGAAGGTATGGCGGAACTGGTCTTGGGCTTGCTATTTCAAAAAAGATAATCGAGCTTATGGGCTCTGATATAAGCTTAGAAAGCGAAAAGGGTAAGGGTTCAAGATTTGAATTTTCAATTAGATTCAAAAAATACTCTGGATATTTAAAAGAAAACGATAGCCCAGATCCAGATTTTGAAAAGATAAATTCCAATCTCAGAATTCTCCTTGTGGAAGACGACAAAGTTAATTCTATGGTAACTAATATGATGTTAAAAAATAGAGGATATGAAGTATTTTTAGCTGAAAATGGGTTAAAAGGATTTGAGATATTTAAGAAAGATAATTTTGACGCAGTATTAATGGACATTCGGATGCCCGTGATGGATGGCATGGAGGCTACAAAAAAGATAAGAGAGCTTGAAGAAAAAGAGAATAGAGTTAAAACGCCTATAATAGCTCTTACTGCCTATGCCTTGAAGGGTGATAGAGAAAAATTTTTGTCAGTTGGTATGGATGAATACATATCAAAGCCATTTATGGCTAAAGACTTATATAAAATGCTTGATAAGGTAATTTATAGTTCTAAAAATGCTTCGGCTGAAAAGAAAGATGACTCAAGTTCAATAAAGATTTCAGATGACTACCAAATTGAATTTGGAAATTTTGATACAGAACAAGAGATCACAATAGATATTCGCAAATTAGAAGTTGAGATCGAGAGTCTTTGCTGCCACGTGGCAAGTCAAGATTTAGTTGAAATTGAACTATCGGCTCACACCTTAAAAGATTATTTTTCAAAGTTTGGAGATGATGAGCTAAAAAGCTGCTCATTTAAGATTGAACTTGCCGCAAGGAGCTCAAATCTGAAAAAAGTTAATGAAATATTGCAATGTTTAAAAGATAAGTTTGAAATCTTTAAAAAGGTTAATGACTTATAGGTTTCTAACTAAAATATCAAATTTATAGTTTTAGAATATCTTCTCAGATCTTACTCTCCAAAACGCACTTTACTGCAAGGGCTGTGTACTGGGAATATTTTGATATCTTTCCAGAGTAATTATTTATGCTCTTTTTTATGATGTCAGAAAATTCACCTGAGACGTAGCTATTTAGTCTAATGTTGTTCATAATCATCAAGGAAGCGCTCGATGGATAAGATTCATCAAATACATCTGCAGTAGTCTTAAACCCATCCAAGCTAAAATGCCAGAGCTCATCAAAAAAGTTATTTGCATCCTTTGTGAATTTTATTGCCAATTTTAGATATTCTTCTTCTTGGGTAAAGTAATATCCTTCTATGAGAGTATCTATAAGATAAGCGTAGTCCTCTAAAAATGCCTCTATCTTTACTTCTTTGCCATGCACTCCACAGTGATATAGAGTGCCGTCCTTATACAGAAATTTTAGTAAGGCTTTTAGACACCCTTTGGCTAATATAGAATATTTTTCATTAACTTTTGCTGCCTTAAATAGGCTCTTTATCATCATTGAATTTATTGATGTGATTATTTTCTCGTCTATAAAGGGATATTTTTTCTCTTTTCTAAGATTTTTTAGCTCATTAAACAAAGGTGCCAATTTGCTTCTATCAGAATCTTTTGAGAGCCTTAATATAATTTTTCCTTCAAAGTTGCCATCCTTTGTGACAGACAATGCCTTAGGATCAATGCTATATTTTTCAAGAATTTTTGAAATTTCATCGTATTCGTATGTATAGTATTTGCCCTCTATTCCTTCGGTATCAGCGTCGCTTGATGAATAAAATAGTCCATTCTTTTGCATTTTTTCCAACATAAATTCAATTGTTTCTATGGCAATATTCAGATACAATTCGTTTTTTGTAACCTGATATGTGTCCAAATAAACTTGTGACAAGAGCGCGTTATCGTAACTCATCTTTTCAAAGTGTGGCACGAGCCAGATATCGTCTGTGCTATATCGACAAAACCCACCGTCTACAAGGTCATAAATGCCACCCATTGACATATTTTTTAAGGTATTTTCTACCATTTCTAAGGGTTTATTCTCTTTTGTCCTATTGTAAATATAGAGTAGGATGTCTAAGAGTGAGGCTTGAGGAAATTTTGGCGCTCCTGAAAACCCACCGTAGACAGCATCGTAATTGTCCTCTACTTTTTTTATGAATAGATCGGATATATTGCCTCCTATTTCAACTGTCGCTTCAACTTTGTGCAATGAATCAACGTATCTTAGGATATCATCTCCGAATTTAATTAGCTTTGACTTATCGTTAAGATATTGAGTTGATATTGCGTTTAAGATGTCAGGAAACGCATATCCACTTGATTTCTTTTCTATTGGAATATAGGTGGCAGCATAAAATGGCTTTAGATCATGGGTCATAAATATGCTAAGAGGCCATCCGCCAGTTCGATTGTTGAAAACTACGTGAACGTTTTGATAAAATTTGTCAATTTCTGGATGCTCTTCTCTGTCAACTTTAATTGAAACAAATTTTTCGTTTAAGATTTTGGCAACTTCTTCGTTATTGAAAGACTCTTTTTCCATTACATGGCACCAGTGACAGCTGCTATAACCGATACTCAGAAAGATAGGCCTATCCTCATCTTTTGCTTTTCCTAATGCCTCATCGCCCCACGGATACCAATTGACCAGATTGTGTGAATGTTGAAGCAAGTAGGGCGAACTCTCGTTTATCAGTGCATTCGGTTTATTAGAAATTTCCATTTTTTCCTCCATTTTCTAACAGTCTAAAACTACTTAAGACAGAGATTAAATCATATCATTAAAGCGGATAATAAAGAACCAAGCTAAGCCTTGTAAGTGAGGGATGGATATTAGAGTAAATGTGTGGTCTGTCTGCGAGAAATCTTATAGAATCACCCTTCTGAACAATAAACTCTTCACTTCCTAAAGAAATCTTTAGCTCTCCTTCGAAAACTGTAATAAATTCTTGTGTTCCATCAGGGTGTGCTACAGCTCTCAAACGGCTGCCCTTATCAAATTCTATTATGTATATCTCAAAACGTCTATTCTCATCAAATGGGAAAACAGAATAAACTCTATACCTGCCATCATCCTCGGTAATAGGCAAAATATCGTTAAATCTCACTACATCTACCTTAGGCTTTGGATTGTCTAAGAGCGCAGTAAACGAAACCTTTAGCCCTGCAGTTATTTTTTTCAAAGTTGTCACAGTAGGGTTTGACTCTCCTCTCTCAATCTGACCAAGCATTGACTTGCTAACCCCTGTAATTTCTGAAAGCTTATCAAGGCTCAGTTTTCTTCCATCTCTTATTTTTTTTAAGTTATTTGCTATTATAAAATTTAAATCGTTCAAGGGACCCTCCTAAAATATTGCATTTATAAAAAAGGATGTTATAATTTTTAAACATAACGCTCAAATATATAATATAACGCACATACTTTAAAATAACTACTACTATTATTTTAAATCATTTTTATAAATAACATAAAGGAGGAGAGATGAGAGCTCAAAGAAATATTTCAGATATGACCATCTTTCATGCCATTGTAGCGACAATGCCTATAATGTTTGGATATGTTTCGGGTGGAATAGCATTTGGATTGTTATTGGCCAGCAAAGGTATTCCTTGGATTTTTGCACCTATTATGAGCCTTTTTGTATATGCTGGTTCAATGCAATTTATAGCTATACAGTTTTTTTTATCAAATGCGAATCTTATTACAATAGCAATTATTACTCTGTTAATAAATTGCAGACATATGCTATATGGCCTTTCGCTATTAGATAAGTTCAATCTTACAGGAAAACTTAAACCATATATGATATTTACTCTTACTGACGAAACCTATGCCCTATTAACGACTTTAAAAGAGCCCAATAGTATTAACAAAACTAAATTTTACATATACATAAGTGCACTAAATCATTTTTATTGGGTATTTGGGACTATCTTAGGAGCTATTATGGGTAATGCGATAAAATTTAATACATTGGGTTTGGATTTTACTCTAACAGCACTATTTTTGGTAATTCTCCTTGAGCAGCTTCGATCTTACAAAACGCGTTTGCCATTTTGGATTGGCGCTACCTGCGCCATAATATCAATTTTCGTTGCAGGCAAGGAAAACATGCTTTTGCCTTCGATAATATTCTCTACTTTGCTTTTGATAATCTTTAAAGGGACGGTGATAGCTCAGAATGAACGCAACTAATATAGAAATATCTATTGCAATAATGGCTTTAATCACATTTTTAGCAAGAGCGTTTCCTTTTATTTTTTTCAGCTCGAAAAAGCCACCTGAAATGGTTGTTTTTATTGGTAAATACGCTCCATTTAGCGTCATTACCATTTTGGTAATCTATTGTTTAAAAGATGTGTCCTTTTTAAAGCCTCCATTTGGATTAAACGAATTAATTGCTATTTTATTCGTAGTAATTCTTCACCTAAAGTTTAGGAACTTCTTTGTGAGCATATTTGTAAGTACATTTGTATATATGGTTTTAGTCCAGCTAAATTTATTGAACTTTTTACGCTTTTAGTTGGTTAGGCTCGAAAATAATCCACAATCCAGTCTTTAATCTTATCTCTAACTTCTCTAAACTTATCTAATTTTTCTTCTTCGGTTCCAGAAAACGATGCAGGATCTTCGAAGCTTTTGTGAAATTGATCCTTTCCTCCTGGAAAGTATGGGCAGCCCTCTTTTGCGTTATCGCAGACGGTTACTACATAATCAAATTCATCGTTCAGATATATATCAAAATTTTTGGAATATTGATTAGAGATATCGATCCCAATTTCTTTCAAAACCTCTATGGCAAATGGATTAATAGATGTGGCAAAAGTGCCAGCGCTAAATGCTTCATAGTTTTCTGACAGCAAAGCGTTCATCAAACCTTGTGCCATTTGAGAACGAGCGCTATTGTGAGTGCACAAAAATAAAGCTCTTTTCTTCATTAACCTCTCCTAATTTCGGAATTTAATATATTATTTTATTAAACTATTGTTAAAAACTTGTTAATGAAGAATAATACGAATTTTATTACTTTCCTACTATCTTAGAGTATGAGCAGTCTTCAAGACTCTTGCCTTTAGGCTCTGTAAGAACTGATGTAGTTATAATGCCCAAAAAACAAATAATTGAAACAATGACAAATGTCATATTCAATCCTAAAAATGACTCTGTAATAGGAAAAAAGAGAACCCCTAAAAAAGCTCCCAGTTTGCCAATTCCCGCAGAAAAGCCATGCCCAGTCGTCCTGTATTCAGTTGGGAAGAGCTCTGATGGCAGCACAAAAGTGGTAGTATTGGGTCCAAATTCTGTAAACAGATAGCTAAGACCATAAAGGATAAGAAAGCCCGTTACGTTATTTTCTATATCAGGGATCGTTCCCAATAACAAGAATGAAAAAGCCATAATGCCAAAACCCATAAGTTGGATATATTTCCTACCTATAATGTCCATAAAAACTATTGACAGTATATATCCAGGTAAAGCAAATATAACAAATATCAAAAGTGAATAGATCATCTTCAATTCAAGGGAAGAGCTATCTGTTATAGCATTCATTACTATTGGCGTAGAAATTGTATTGCCATAATATGCCCAATCAAGTAAGAACCAGCTTCCAGCGGTTCCAAATAAAGTTATAACGTGCTGCCTGTTTGAGAAAAACTCTTTTATTCCGTGGGTTATTTTCGAATTTTCATATACTGGTTTGTTATTTTTATGATTGTTTCCTGTAAAATCTCCAAAGGCAGACAGGGCCGCCTCTTTGTCTCCAACTATCTGAGAGAGATAACGTGGAGACTCTGGCAGCTTTCTCCTAAGATAAATAACGAAAAATGAGGGTAACGCACCTAAACCAAGCATGACACGCCATGCTAAATCAAGCGGTATGTGTAACATTAGCAAGCTTAAAGCCACAAGAGGGCCAATTATTAGCCCAAGGGCCTGCATCGAAAACACCAGCCCGACCAATTTACCGCGATCAGTTCTATTGGAATATTCGCTCATTATAACTGCGCTTACTGGGTAATCTCCACCAATGCCTATACCTAAGATAAACCTAGATATCAGAAGAAATAAAAAATTTGGTGAAAAAGCTGACATAAGTGCACCAATGGTCATTATAAGAGCTTCAAGACCATAAATTTTCTTTCTGCCAAAATTGTCAGCAAATCTACCAAAAAAAACCGACCCAAATAATGCAGCCAAAAGAGAGCTGCTCCCAAGAATTGCAATCTCAGAACTCGTTAGCCCCCAAACTGGGGCTATCAAGGAGAGGGCTACACCTATAATAAACAGGTCGTATGCATCGGTAAAAAACCCCATGCCCGAAACAAACATTGCTTTCAAGTGGTGCTTGCTTAGTTTTAATTCATCCAGATTTTTCTCAACCATATATATTTATTTTACCAAAAAGTTTGGATTATGTTAAGTTAAGCATTTTGTATCTTATTATAAAAAAGGCTTAATTAGCTAAAAGGTAAATATACCAGGTTTGAATTAAAAGTTGTTTCTATAGGATAAATGTATCTTTTTAAACAATTTTTACAGGGCATAAAACCAGAATTATCTTCAAATGAAGATCGAAAATCCTTATAGTCCTTTGAGTTCCAAATTTCACCAAGATCTTTTTTTGTAATATTGCCAAAAATTATTTTAATGTAATTTTCAGCATTTACAGAATCTGATTCTAATGGCAAATTTGTAAAAACACAGGGAGACACAGAACCATCACTCCCTATAAAGAGGCTTTTTTCAGGATTTTCGCTGCAAGTTGGCAGCTTTTCTGATAATATTGGAACATTACAATATATTTCTAATCCAAAATCTTTTCCGTGGTCAACCAATTTTTTAATTTCTTTTTGAAAGTCATTAGATTGATTTAAATCTTTAAATCTTAATGATTCATTATTAAAATTTTCTGTTGGGATAAAATCAAGTGTAGAGATAACAATTTGTTCTATACCTCTACCCTTTAGTAAATTTGGCAGTTTATGAATTTTTTCTAATCCAGAAGCCAATAGCAAATATGCAATATTTATCTTTGGAAAATTAACTTTTAACTTCTTTTTAGTGTAGTTGATTTCATCAATTGCGTTTAACACTCTTTCGAGTGAAGTCTCCTTTCTATAAAAGTCATTATCTTTATCCACTCCTGCAAGCGAAAGAGATATGTTGTCTAATTTAGACATTACTATTTTTTCAGAGAATTCCCTGTCAATAAGATTTGCGTTTGAAGTAGTGCCCACTCTGCAACCGAGGTTTTTGGCAAGTCTGATCATATCAAATATTCTGGGATTTAGGAAGGGCTCGCCCCATCCCTGAAGGTAGACGAGTTCTGTATTATGTAAATACCGTTCTAATTTTCTAAACAGTTCGAATTCAAGATGTCTATTGATCCAGGTTGTTTTATAGGTAGTATGAGGACAATAACTGCAACTTGCATTGCAAAAGGATGTAACCTCTATCTGAATCCAGTCCCAGATTTTATCAATCATAATTACCCCCATATATAGCTATTATAGGGTTATTTTAATATAAATTTTGGATTTTGCCAATATAATATACAATTTTATGTGAAATTTTTATTATGGAATATAATATTGATTTATACTTATTGTAAATTTTGGAGGTTTTATGAAAATTTTAGCTATTAGACATGTAAAAGAAGAGGGACCAGGTTATCTATATAACATTTTTTCAGAAAAAGGTTTCGGTATTGGAACAAATATAATTGATATATGTGATATTACAAAAAAAACTGTCCATAATATAAGCTTAAGTGAATACAACTTTTTGATTATTTTGGGCGGCTATATGGGAGTTTATGAATATGATAAATATCCATTTTTAAAAGATGAGTTTAAAATCGTAGAAAGTGCCTTAGACAAAGATGTTCCGATTATCGGTATTTGTTTAGGATCACAAATACTCGCCCATGTTCTTGGGGCAAGAGTATATAAAGGAGAAATGGGAAAAGAAATCGGCTGGCACAAAATGTTTAAACAATACAATCACAAATATACCCATAATTTCCCAAGAGAATTTAACGCTTTTTGTTGGCATGGCGATACCTTTGATTTGCCAAAGGATTCTTTGCACATATTTTCATCTGAAAAATATCAGAATCAAGGTTTCATTTATAAAAATTCAATAGGTTTACAGTTTCATATTGAAGTAGATCAAAATATGATATTAGAATGGGCAAATTTGTACTCTGACGAATTAAGAGAAGAAAAGATAGATGTAAGCTCATTAATAGGCAAAACTGAAGAAGTTAAGAAAATCCAAAGTTATCTTACTTCGCTGATTGATAATATGTTGTGATCTTTTAACTAAATCTTAATCGGTTCACTATTAGCAAATATGCACATTGCATAATAGTTTTTTCTTATGTACGATTCACATGCAATGTGAGAGCCCAACAAACCTTTTATGGGTAATTCTTGGGATTTACACTGTTCAATCGTGTTATATTTGGTTGCACATGTCTTGCAAACGCCTAAGATATTTTGTCTAATATCGACATATAGACTATTTAAAGGATTTGATGAGTCATCAAAAACTGAAGTAATTAGCACTGCTCTGCACTCTAATATAATTTTTGCCTGATTTCCAGTTTCATTCAAAAGTTTAATATGCTTAAAAAAATGATAATATTTGCTAAAATCTGATGGATCCTCGCAGGCATAAAATAACATTTTCATATTTAAACCTCCAGATTTTATTTACTCAGTATTCATATCTCCCTTCTTAATCATATTAGTTACTAATGTTTAATATGAAGTTAATTTATAGTTAAATTATGGTTAATAATCTATTCAAATATAAAAACAACCTGTACGTTTGCTCTTATTTCTATTTCACCACCCTCTACAGGTAATGGCTGATTTACCCCTGCCAAAGATTTGTTGTATAGATTCTCTTTTAGTAAAGGAGCAGGTGCAGAAATTGGAGATACTGTTACGCTCTTTATCCCAGTTATCTTATACATAGTTTTGTCCAATACTGCATCAGCCTGCTTTCTTGCGTCACTCATTGCATTTTCTATCGCCTGAAGTCTAAGTTGATTAATGTCTGATCGTTCAAATCTAATATTATTAATTTGATTTACTCCGTTATCGGTAAGTAAAGATATTGTTTTGCCAGAATCTTCAACTGATGTTTTTAGAGTAAAGGATTCAGTTGCGCTATAACCATCTAAGACCTCTTTATTGGAATTTTTATCGAATACGTATATTGGTTGAAGAGAAATGTTTGATGTCTTTATGTCGCTTCTGTTTATGCCCTGTGCGTAAATTTTTTGTAAAAGATCGTTGGCTTTCTGTGATAGATTATCCATAGCAGCAGATGGATCGCTGTTTTTTAAGGTAATATCAAAATCAATCAAAGCAATGTCTGGCTTTTCTTTAATTAAACCTGAGCCCGCCACTGAGATTGTTTTATCGTTGTTAATTTTTAGATCGTATGTGTTTTCCGCTGCGAATGATGGCTTGCTTACAAGTATCAAAAAGCAAAATACAAATATGGAAACAAAAAATAAACTATAAATTTTATTCATCTCTAAACCACCCCACTCTTACATATTTTTCTCCATCAGGATAGCTTATTTTAAGCTCTCCCTTAAAAGCGCTATTTATAGCTTCTCCGATTCTCCTGGCAAGATGCTCATAAGTCGTCTTTATCTCTATTTTGCTATCAATTTCAACAATAGACATAATCCTTTCAAGAGGTCTCTTCTCGATTTTATAAGCTTCAACATTTTTTACTATGTTTATAATCTCTTCTTTGTGTCGATTTAAAAATTTGCCTGAAAGTAAAACTATACCGCCTTCAAATCTATCTTCAATCCTTTTGCAGGCTGGACAAATCATTTTTGGAAAATCTTTTGGTATAGGCTTTACCCATGTAAATATTCCGTCAGCGAATACTACGCCACACCTCTCACATACCGATGGCTCAGAATATTTTTCTTTAATGAAATACGGATCGTGAAGATAATCTTTGAAAAGTTTATCCTTTCTGCCGCTCACCAATAACACCTCCCTGACTTTTTATCTTATATTATAA
>NZ_JBAGBW010000020.1 GCF_039822205.1 Thermodesulfobium sp. 4217-1 | reverse complement strand
TTAAATATTGATTTAACTATTTAGAATTATTATATTCACTTTTAAACTTTCTATAAAACTAATCAAATTCTAATAATAGTAAAATAATATAAAAATATGATCTAAATTAAAAACAGGGAGGTAGTTATGAAAAATTTTTTATTTGGTTTACTCGTAGGCGGCATACTAATGTTTGCATCCACTGCTTCGTTTAATATGGTTTCTAACCAAAGCTCTGCTCAAGCTCAACCAATTGTGCCCGGATACTATCAACAGGTAGCTTGGGGGAATCATCCTGAAATGGAAGCAGCTTTAAATCTTTTGATAAAAGCAAGAGAACATCTTAACAATGCAGCTCATGACTTCAATGGTCATAGGGTTAAGGCTATAGAATATACAGATAGAGCCATCCATGAAGTTAGAGATGGCATTGATTATGCAAATAATCACTAATTTTTAACATTATCTAAACTTAAAACGGCAGATTCTTTTCTGCCGTTTTTCTTTATCAAGTGCTTTTGTAAAAACTCTTTATCGATTCGATTAAACTTCTGGCAGGAGAGTCTTTTTCTGCAAAATACCACTTTTTATCTTTGTAAACATAGGAAAATATAATATTGCCACTTGAATCAAAATCACCATAACCAAGAAGCGTGTACTTGTAATTGTCCATATCTAACTCAAAAACAAATATTGTAAATGAAAGATTGTCATATCCAGCCAGCGAAAGGCCATATTTAGATCTCAATTTGATTAAATTTAGTTTTCCATTATATGAATATTCTTCTACAACAGAAATCTTCATTTTCCCATCAGGAATAACTTCGATGCCCTCCTTTGTATACGAGAAAGTATCGTTGTACGAATCGGTATAATAATTTACAAATGTAAGAGCATAAGCTTTAGAACATTGGCAAAAATCAATCGAAATAAAAAATAAAAACAATATTATTACAAATCTAAATAGCATCATTTCCCCCTTTACAAATTTGTTAACAATAATTATATATTTTTTCTGATAAAATGTATCACAAGCTTAGTATTTATTTAATTTTAAGTTTTAAAATTAAAAGTGATAGATTTAAGGTGGCGGATGAGATGGAAAAGAGATATAACGCAAGATATTGGATTGAACATTTAAATTTGAAGCCACATCCTGAAGGCGGCTATTATCGTCAAACTTACAAATCAGAACTAATGTTGGATGGCTCATTTGTAAATGGCATAAATATTAACAGACCTCTATTTACATTAATATATTTTTTATTAGACCACGATCAATTTTCAGCATTGCACAGACTAAAGTCTGATGAAGTGTGGCATTTCTATTTTGGCAGTTCTTTAACCTTGTATATATTTTCTCCAACAGGATCTCTGGAAAAAAGATTTTTAGGTCCAGATATTGGTAGAAATCAGTCTTTTCAGCAAATAGTAAAGGCTGGGCATTGGTTTGGTGCTGATATTGATGATAAAAGTAGTTATTCATTGGTTGGCTGCAGCGTTTCACCTGGATTTGACTTTGAAGACTTTGAGATGGGAGAGCGTGATAAGTTGCTAAATGAGTTTCCAGATCACAAAAACTTGGTTGATAGATTAACAAGATGTTAGATATTATCAAGCCAATATTTCCTGAAGACCTCGGAAGTGTAAGAGATTTATTTAAAGAATATGCTGCTTCTTTGAATTTTGATTTAGATTTTCAGAATTTTAGAGATGAGATTGCTAATTTGCCAGGTGAGTATTGTGAGCCAAATGGGGCAATATTACTTGCAAAACTTGATGAAGAATATGGCGGCTGTGTGGCATTGAGAAAGATTGATGATATATTTTGCGAGATGAAGAGACTTTATGTAAGACCAGATTACAGGGGAGAGGGTATAGGCAAGGAGCTGTCTATAAGGATCATATCCATAGCGAAAGAAATTGGCTATTCTTTTATGAGGCTTGATAGCGTGTCTGATATGAGGGCTGCTATCAAATTATATAGAGCCTTAGGTTTTTATGAAATTGAGCCATACAGATATAACCCAATAAAGGGCGCAATATTTATGGAGCTAAAATTGTAACAATCTTGAGACTTAAACTTTCTCCATTGACATTGAGTTAACTCTAAGTGTTAAAGTTAACCTAAGTAAAGTTTGTAAATAAAATTGTCTTCATTTCAAATTACAGATTTAGGAGGCTTTAAAATGAAAAAACGTAAATTGGGATCTGAACTTGAGGTTTCAGCTATTGGTTTAGGTTGTATGGGAATGAGCCATGGTTATGGGCCAGCAGCAGATAAACAAGAAATGATTTCATTAATCCATTCAGCAATTGATCTGGGCGTAACCTTTTTCGACACTGCCGAAATATACGGTCCATTTACAAATGAGGAACTTGTAGGCGAAGCGCTTAAACCATTTAGAGATAGGGTAGTTATTGCTACCAAATTTGGATTCAACATTCAGGATGGAAAGCAGTCTGGCTTTGATAGCCGTCCCGAACATATACATGTGGCCGTAGAAGGATCTTTGAAAAGATTGAAAACTGATACTATAGATCTTTTGTATCAACATCGCGTAGATCCAAATGTGCCAATTGAAGATGTGGCTGGGAAGATAAAAGATTTGGTTCGAGAGGGAAAGGTAAAGTATTGGGGACTCTCTGAGGCTGGTATAAGTACCATTCGACGTGCACACTCTGTCCACCCACTTGCTGCAATCCAAAGCGAATATTCAATGTGGTGGAGACGCCCTGAAGATGAATTGCTAAGCGTTCTTGATGATTTGGGAATTGGTTTTGTCCCATTTAGCCCATTGGGCAGAGGATTTTTAGCTGGAAAATTTGATAAGAATTCTACTTTTGATAGCTCAGACTTTCGAAGCAGACTCCCTCGTTTTACCCCAGAAAACTTAGACGCAAATCAAGCTTTAATTGATTTAATTAAAAAATTCGCAGAAAGAAAGAGTGCAACGTCGGCGCAGATTGCGCTTACATGGTTACTATCACAAAAACCGTGGATCGTGCCTATTCCTGGCACCAGGAAATTAGAGCGACTGACTGAAAATCTTGGATCTGTTAATATTGAATTTAGTTCAGACGAAATAAATGAGTTAAACCTTGCAAGTTCCAAAATTAAAATTGCTGGGAGTCGCTATCCAGAGGAACTGGAAAAAACTACCAACCAATAGTAGATTTTAAACGATTGATTTTAAAGATAGCAATGTCATATTAGTCATCAGAATATAATGAATGCTGAAATTTAAAGTAAAATATATTATTATATTTAGGAGTATGGATTGATTCTTACTCCTAAATATTTTTTAGTCTTATTAAAATTTAGAGGAGAAATTATATGACAATTTCTGAAGTAAGCGAGAAATTTGATATTTCGAAGGATACTCTTCGCTATTATCAAAAGCGTCGTAAAACCCCTTGTTTCAACTATGGGGATATAAGACGCTTGCCGTTAGGTAAATGTTGCACTTGACATCCATCAAAATCTATTTTACCACATATATCAGCAATTAGTACATTGATAACTGAATATATGAGGTTACAGCAGGAAAATGAGATAGAGTAAAATCTTCCATGCCTCTGCTGTGTAAAATATTCAAGGCGTAGAATGTACTATGAGTTGGGGCATCGACTCTTGGAGGAGAAATTGTAAGACCTGCACAGCAAGAAAATTTGCTTAGTAGGCAGTTTCGTTGATACCAGAATCTCCCGGCTTTAGCCGTGGGGAGTATGTCAAGAACGTATTGGACTCATACCTCATGTCGGTCGCAACAAGAGTAAAATTAGGAATTATACAGAAGAAAACTGCAACTGGATTGAATTTATAAAATGTATGCGTAATGCAGGATTGTCTATTGAAGTCTTGATAGACTATGCAAGGCTATTTTTGCAAAGAGATGACACTATCGAAGCGAGAAAAAATCTTTTTATTGAACAGCGTAAATATCTAATTGAAAAGATGGAAAATACGAAAAAGACCCTAGAAAGACTTGATTATAAGATTTCAGTTTACGAAAAGATAGTAGTTGAAAAGGAAAAATCTTTGAGAAGAGATAGTTTATATATAAAATAATCAATATGAAATCTTACATTTAATAAAGTATATATAAATGTACAAAACAGTTTTCAAGCCTTAAATGATTTTAAAAGATAGGATAAATTATTGTGAAAATAATAATGAATTTACTAATTATTTAATTTTGTAAGTTTAATTTTTTTGATTTTTATACCAATCTCTCCAGATTATTCTATAAATTTTTAAAAATTTTGGGATTTTATTGAGAAATGGCAAGAATGGCAAGAATAAAAGTATTAAGAAAAACGTTATCATCAATATTCCAACCTGTAAATCTCCATTAGGAGATGTTGACATGGGCGGTAGCTGGTATGCGAGTGTATATGGCCAAAGCCACCAAGCGCCAGGATAATTTCCTGTTTCATTAGATATACCCCAATCTTCTCCAAGCATATCCAATGGCCTTGCAACACTGTGATAAACTTTTCCCTGAAAAAGCAGCAATGGTTTCGTAAAATTCATATTATAAAAGTCATAAGGAGAATTTGAAGAGACAATTGATCCTTCGAGTAAGCCAGACAAACCCAACTTAAATAAACTGTTCATCATTGTTTTTATAGGACCGTAGTCACCATTAGGAATTATTACATTGTTGTGTTCAATTTTTGCATTTTCAAGCGCCTTATCATAAGATTTTACCCATTTCAATTTTTGTTCATTGGTAGCATTTTTATATGCTTCAAGAGCAGATTTTAAATTATTGTCAAAAACAGCAACCTTTTCAAGAGGATTTATTATATAATCATTTATTGAATTAATCGGAGTAGTTACACCTAAAATAGCTGAAGGCTTAATACCAAAAAAATTCTGAGACTGAGAAGTATCGCTATCGTATGGCGGGCCATAGTCGCCAATTGGGCTTTTGTCGTCAAGAATATTGATAAATGTTTTCAGATAGGAAATAGATTCATATTTTGCAATTTGTTTTGCGGTAACTGGAGGATAGTCTGGAGAACCAAATGCTAAGGCAAGAGCAAATATTATTATGGCTATGGATACGAATACAACCAAGCCCTCTTTTATAAGATCATAAGATTTTAATGGAACATTCTTTAAATATTTATCAGATTTTAAGCTCATATTTTCTCACCCCACATAAATTTATAAAGGTTTTACAGGACCTTCACTTCTTACGAGAAAAAGATGGATTATAATTAACACAATTAATACGATAGGCACAACTAAAATGTGAAAACCTAAAATTTGTGCCGTGTTCATTGGATCGAAAAATCCACCAATTCCCATAGCATTAAGCAAATCTTTTGACTGTACAGCAATCCATTGAGAATCCCAATTTGTTTGTGAGAGATATCCAGTAAAACCTTCAAAGGTTGTTAATCCAAAGGCCAACATTCCGAAAAGCCATGTTTTGCCTCGTCCATCTCTATATGCTGCCATTGAGAATTTTGATAATAGATGAAGAATAAGTCCTCCAAAAAAAATTTGGACCCCCCAAAAATGAAGAGAGTTAACAAAAGCGCCGATTTTTGAAAAGTGATACCATGCTGGACCAAATGAAACCAATATTATTCCTGTAATTACAATAAAAGCAAAAGAGGAAAGAGATATAACGCCAAATATGTAAGCAAAAGAATTAACATAAGTTGGCATAGTTGTAGGAAAAATGTCATCTGAAGTTAGATTTTCCTTAAAAAAGTTTTTTGTTTTTCTTGTAATATTCATTTTACTCATCCCCTTCAAAAAACTTTGGCAATCTAAGCCAAATTGATATGACAAAAACAATTAGAACAATCATCCATGCAATGATGTCAGGTGTTGCAAGGTTGAATATTCCAAAAGCAAAATGAGGAACAGGGGGCAAACCTTGAGCTGGTATCATATTTTTCCCTCCATCCGAAATAAATGTTTATAAATATTCGGAATAACCTAAACTAATATTATCACAAATCCTTATCTTTAATTTTAGAAATCGTTTAACAATATAAATGTTTATCTATTTTAAATTCTGTCATTGTTTGAACAATTTTTATTTGAATATTATATGTAATTAAATTTAAAATTCAATTATCGAAAGCAGAAAATTGCATTTTATAATATAAAAATAAAAAACAAATACAAATTAGTTTTGCTTTTAATAATGTACGCATAATTTAAGAGATATAGTTACCCTTGAAACTATGAGTGTTTTATAATCAATTTTTGAGTACAACGTTTAGTTCTTCTACTATAACTTTACAATATGAAATCCCTTGATAAAAATTGTGATTTATTTTCATTGACTATTTTTGTTATCAAATTTTTATTTAGGTCTGAAGATTTTGCGGCTACAAGTGTTCTGATAGAAAATGATCTTAAGGCATCAGACACTGAAAGTGTGCCGACCGCAGAGTCTTTTCTACCAGTAAAAGGAAATATATCTGGACCTCTTTGGCATTGAGAATTTAAATTTACCCTACATACCTGATTTACAAGTGCATCTATAATTTTAGCTATTGCATCAGGATCAGACCCAAAAATGCTTGCTTGCTGACCATAATTAGATTCAGTTATATATTTTAATGGTTCATCAATGTCTGAGAATGGAACAACTGGAATAATCGGTCCAAATTGTTCTTCGTGATAAATTCTGGCTTTTTTATTAACTGGATATAAAATTGTTGGATAAAAGTAGGTTTTATTGTATGAACCGCCAAATTTATTTATCACTTTTGCTCCAAGCATTTTTGCATCTTCAATTAGCTCTAAAAAATATTTTACCCTATCTTCTGCGGGCATTTGGGTTATAAATACATCATCTTCAAATGGAGAATTAATTTTTAATTTTTCAATCTCATCGGATAATTTTTTGAGAAAAACATTTACAATTTCAGAATGAACAAATAGTATTTTAAGCGCTGTGCATCTTTGTCCATTAAAAGAAAGTGCTCCGAGCAAGCATTCTTTTACGGCGAGGGTAATGTCTGCGTGAGACAAAACAATTGCAGGATTCTTTGCTTCAAGTCCAAGTATCATTCTTAGCCTGTGAGGCATTGGATGTGTTTTTTGGAGCGAGTCGGCAGCTTTACTTGTGCCGATAAAGGCGAGACAATTTATCTTCCCTGTTGCCATCAAAGCCGATGCAACTGTCCTTCCTCTTCCATAAAGAGTATTTATAACGCCAGGTGGAAAGGCTTCTTTAAATGCTTTTAGCAAAGGTCTATATAAAAGAATGCCATGTTTTGGTGGTTTAAAAATAACCACATTTCCCATGATTAGAGCTGGTATAAGGGTTGTAAAAGCTTCATTCAGAGGATAGTTGAATGGGCCCATACAGAGCACTATACCAAGTGGAGACCTTCTTATTTGTGCAATTATTGATTCTTCTATTAAAAATTTTGATGAGTTTCTATCAAGAGTTTTTAGCGCATCAATGGTATCAATTATATATTTAACAGTTCTGTCGAATTCTTTTTCTGAATCTATATGTGATTTTGCAATCTCCCACATTAAAAGATTTACGATTTCATCTTTATTGTCTTGCATTAAATATACAAATTTTTCAACACATTTTATTCTGTCTTCAACCTTCATTGAAGGCCAGGCCCCATTTCCGTTATTATATGCATTTATTGAGCTATCAAGAATTTTTAGTGCTTCTTCTTCATCTAATGATGGATAGCTTCCAAGTATTATCTGTTCAGGTATTGAATCTTCATTTTTACAACAAAAAATGGGAGAAAGAACGGTTATTTTGTCTTTTGTCCAAGATTGTAATTCTCCATTACAAAGATATTCTGTTTGATCAATGCGATCTTTCAGAACAAATTTAGCTGGGATTTTATTTATAATGGGGAATTTGAAGTTAAAGTTAATATCATCTTTATTTTGATTCACATCAACCTCCAATTATTTCAGATTTTAAATTTGGGGCACCATTTAGATATCTCCAACCTTAGGAGTATTTGATAAAGCTATATTCAATTCTTAAATAAATGAACCAATGTTTTAAATTTTTAAAATCAAAAAAATAAAAATATTTCTAAGGAAAGAACAAGATGATGAGGGAGGCAAGAAAATAAGCACAATAAGCACAATAATCTGAATAAACAAACCTCATATATTTTCCTCCTTTCCAAAAGGGGGGCAGTTTCGTTTCCAAAGCTACCGTATTGGTTTGCACTCATAGCACTTAAGCTTTAGATATGCAAACTCGGAGAAACAATACCTTATAGTATAATTTAGTTTTTTATAGAAATCAATTGTAATAAATTTAGTTTTTACTAATTTATTTATATGTTAATATTTAAATTGCAAAGCAGCAAATTGCTATTCACAATATTTTATACTTTATGATACAATTTTTATTGTGTTATTAAATAACTAGGTTTGCATAGCATGATAATATTATATTTTCTTTAATTTTGGTTTTTAATTTAAGAATATGGAGATGATGTAATTTGACGAGGGGATAAACCTATTTTATTGTTGTTGTAAAGCATTTGTCCCATGTTTTTTAACTTTTTAAAAAGTAACTTTGTTTTTTGTAGCGTAAGTTGTAAATTATTTTTTTATTTTTTTAAACTCTTTAAGATTTTATTTACTTCAAATTCATTTATATTTTATAAGTTCTTTAGCCCCCCCCCCCCCCACACACACACAAATTTACACAAGATAAAAATAGAAAAGATTTTATTTTCCTATTTGAAAAGAACTTTTTCTACTCTTTTTTTGTATATAATCACCTCTAGTGTGGTGAATAATTATGAAGCATGATAAAAATAGTTCAAAAAATTTTAAATCTAAAAAGTATATAAATTCAAAAGAAATTTATATTGAAAAAACTCCTGATTTACATTTCTTTCTTCAGGCTACTGAAGGCACCATTAGCAATAACCTTCCAAAAAATAAATTTAAAAATGGTAAGGAGTTCTTAACAAATTTAGTCGAGTTAAATGTATCGTTAACCCAGATAAATCAGATTGCTTCTCAAACAAAAGATGAAAATCTTTTTCTCAAAACAATTTGTGAACTAATATCAATACATACTGACATAAAACTTGTTTTTATTGGCAAAGCGAATTTAAATGAAAACATAGAATTTATCGGTGTAGCAGGCGTTACACAGATTTTAGATGATATTAAAATATCCGTTTGTTCAGATATTCCTGAAGGTCAGGGTATGGTTGGCAAGACTTATAGAGAGAAAAGACCTTACTATACGTCATTTGTAAAAGATCCCTTAGAGAATCCATGGAAAGAAAAAGCAAAAGAATATGATATAGCATCTGGGGCCACATTTCCCATTTTTAGAAATAAAGATATTTGGGGGGTAATATCCTTTTATCATTCAAATGAAGGTTTCTTTGACAATGAACTTCTTAAAGAAATCCTTGAAAAGATTTCATATGATATTGGTTTCGGATTAGACCATATAGATCTTTTTAACAAAGAAAAAGAATCTGCTCAGCTAAGAGAGGCTTTGTTAAACAATGCTGGTGTCGGGATAGTGATGCTTAGATATCCTGATAGGGATATCCTTGACGCAAACAGGACCTTTGCTATTATGATGGGCTTCAAGGATGAAAAGGAAATGCTTGGGTTAAAGATTAGAGATTTTTATCCTAACGATGAGACTTACAACAAAGTTGGGAATTTTACTGAAGCTACAATTTTTCAAGGCAAAAATGACGTATTGAAAAACGTTCATTTTGTCCGCTGCGATAAAACAAGTCTTTATGTAGATTTATCTGGAGTGTTAACTAAAGTTCAGGACAATAATAAATATGTAATTTGGACTGTTATAGACGTTACAGAAAGAGATAAACTAAGTGAAGAGTTAAGATATCAAGAGAGTTTCGATCCTCTGACGGGACTTCCAAATAGAGCCATGCTTGAGCGTGAGCTAAATAAAGCATTTTTAAGGGCAAAAAGAAATGATTGGCTAATGGCTCTTGCTGTAATAAACCTTGATTGTTTTAGAATGATTAATGAAAAATTTAGCTATGCAGTAGGGAATGAAGTGCTAAAAATCGTAGCCAAAAGATTGCAGGAATCTCTCAGAAAGACTGATTTTATTTGTAGGCTTAGCCTCGTGGGAGATGAATTTGCAATAATTTTTGAAAACTGTCAGGATAAAAATAAGCTTTCTGTAATATTTAAAAAGATAGAAAAGAGTATTCTTGAGCCAATTATTTTAAAAGATAATTTAGAAATAAACATAGTAGGTCTTAGTATGGGTGTGTGTATCTATCCTTATGTGAAAGTTGAGAATCAAAGTGAAATGATTCGCTATGCCCTGCAAGCTCTCTATGATAGCAAGAAACACAAACAGGACAGGGCTAACTTTTGGACTATATACGGCGAGGCGGTATCGAAAAAACAAAATCATTGTCAGATGTTATTAAGTCAGGGTAGAGTAATGGTCTACTATCAGCCGATTTTTGACAATCAAACTTCAAGCATTGTTGGGATAGAAGCCCTTGCAAGGCTGCTTGATGATGGTGGAGCCATACTTACGCCAGATAAATTTTTATCAAAATTTACAAATGAAGATTTATTGGAATTAACTCGTCAGGTATTAACAATTGCTCTAAGGGATGTTGAGGAATTGGATGAAGATGGACATTCCTTAGTTGTTTCTGTAAACATAGAGCCTGGTTTTGTGTCAGAAAATTTCGTAGAAATTGTTAAGAATATTATAGAAAAAAGCAAGGTAGAGCCTTCAAAGATATTTTTCGAAATACTTGAAAGAACTGAGTTCACTCAGATCGAAAAGGCAATAGAATATCTTATGAAGTTAAAGGATATTGGGGTTCAGCTTGCGCTTGACGATGTAGGCAGTGCATATTCGTCACTGTTGAGAATAAAAAATCTTTCTGTTGACAAGATAAAATTGGATCAAGGCTTTATTCGTGGGTTAGAAAAGAATCCTCAAGACCTTCACTTTGTAGAATCTATCTTCGGTCTGGCAAGAGCGAAGGGCATATATTTTGTGGTAGAGGGGGTAGAGACTCCAGACATATTTGATGCCCTAACTTCTATGGGAGTTCCGCTGCTTCAGGGCTATGCAATAGCAAGACCAATGCCAAAGGATATGCTAAAAGATTTCTTAAATACAGGATATTTTAGATTTAGATCCCTAAAAAGCCTTTTGGGCATTTATTCCAGGCAGCTGGTTCAGCATGGCATTTTGGAGAGGTCAATATATTTTGGTTCACACATTGAGGATATTTTGTGTTTTACTGATTTTAAAAATAGCCAGCTTTATATTGATATGAAAAATATGTACGTATCAGATGACAGCCTGATATTTAAATATTATGAAGAATACTATCTTGCTGTAAACGACATGAACAATAATCCAAGTGAGAACAAATGGGACAGAATAAAAGAAATTGAAAAGGTTTTAGAGAGAGCTATAATCAAAGAATATCGTAAAATGAAGCGAGAGACATAATCGAATTGATATACATTTTTTTGTAGCAAGTTTGTGTAAAATGCAGTATTTCACTTTATGCTTATAGGGGTAGATTTCTATTAAAATAGACAAAATATTACGTTCAAAAAGGAGAACAATCTCTCTTCAGATAATAGAGGGCGCAAAGCTTGTCGTAAAGGCTCCATATTATGTAACTGATGTGGACATAGATAAAGTTGTTGAGAAATACGCTGAATGGATTGAGAGAAAAAAATCTGAATTAATCGAAAGAAATTCAAAAGTTTTAGAGAAGAAATTTTGTGATGGAGAAGAATTTTTTTATTTGGGAAATTTATTTAAATTAAAAGTAGCCGACTTTCAAGCTAAACCTATAATATTTAATAATGGGTTTTATATTGCAAAAAATCATCTACCACAAGCTAAAAGCATATTGACAAATTGGTACAAGAATCGTGCTCGTGAAATATTTTCTGAAAGAGCTACATTTTACTCGCATTTAACAGGACTAAAATTTAACAAGTTAAGAATTTCCAGCGCAAAGACGAATTGGGGGTCTTGTTCCTATAAAAATACTCTAAGTCTTTCTTGGAGGCTTATTATGGCTCCTATAGATATTATTGATTATGTAGTAGTGCATGAAATCATACACATAATAATTAAAAACCATTCAAAGGAATTTTGGAGTAAGGTTGAAGGGCTTGTCCCAAACTATAAAGAGAAGAGAAAATGGTTAAAAGAATTTGGTCATGAACTGATAGTCTAAATTACATACCCAGCTTATTTTTTAGATAGCTGGGTATGTATGACCTATGGGTAAAAAAGGGACGACGCTATCAATAAATTGCATAACTTTAAACTTTATAACCCCCTTAAGCCTTGATGGTGTGTAAGTCTTTTACAGTTTCTGATGGGAACCTGTTAATTATTACAGGTATTGGAGACTTTTTTATAACTCTTTCTGAAACTGAGCACATAAACATTTGGCACACTGGTGAAAGGGCTCTGGTTCCAAGAGCGATAAAATCAACTCCTTCTTCTTTTGCAATTTTCAAAATTTCAGCAGAAGGATCGCCTATGAGAATTCTTTCTTTTACTGTAGTTCCTTTTGTGTTGAAGCCATTCAAGCACTTATCAAAAATCATTTCACCGTCTACCTGAGCAAGTGCCATTAGCTGATCGTCAGTAATATCTTCGTATGAAACAAAAGGCATCCTTTTCTCTGCAAATACCAAAGTGACCTCAGAATCCTTTTCCTGGCTAGCAAAGTTAATAGCCCATCTTGCAACATCTTGGGAGTCCTTAGAATCGTTTACTCCTACCAAGATTTTCATTCTACCCTCCTTTTGTAAATTCATTTTGTACTAAATACACTTACAACATTAAGCTTTTATTTAATAATAGCACTATTAAAAACTTTTTTTTATAACAATATTTTATGAATTAATAAGAGTTTAAATTGAAATGATTTATTATATTTAAATTTATTTAAAATTTATAAAATTATAATTTGGGTTTATAATAATTCAAATGAAATTACTAAAAATTGGGGAGGCAATATTATTGGGCTTATATCCTTTTGAAACAATCGAAAAGAAGTGGCAGGCAACATGGAAAGAAAAGAAGGTCTTTAAAACAGAAGAGGAAAAGGGAAACAAAAAAATATTTATATTGGAAATGTTCCCTTATCCATCGGGGAATCTTCATATGGGGCATGTTAGAAACTATACCATTGGTGATGTTGTAGCTCGCTATCACAGGATGAAATCATACAATGTTCTTCATCCAATGGGCTGGGACGCTTTTGGGATGCCTGCTGAAAATGCAGCTATTAAATACGGCGTTCATCCTTATGAGTGGACAGTAAAAAATATTGAGAATATGAAGAGACAGCTAAATTCTTTAGGAATTAGTTATGATTGGGATAGAGAGGTAGCTACATGCTTTCCTGATTATTATAAGTGGAACCAATGGCTATTTCTTCAATTCTACAAAAAGGGATTGGCATATAAGAAGAAATCAAAAGTTAACTGGTGCCCCGAATGTAAAACTGTTCTTGCAAATGAACAGGCAGAAGAAGGAAGATGCTGGAGATGTAAAAGCGAAGTAGAATTAAAGGAGCTTGAACAGTGGTTCTTCAAGATTACAGACTACTCTGAGGAGCTTGTAAAAGACCTTGATATCTTGAGGGGCTGGCCTCAAAAAGTAAAAGTTATGCAGCGCAATTGGATAGGCTTATCAGAAGGAGTAATGATAAAATTTAAGCTCTCTGAGAAAGTAGATGGGTATAAAGACGATTTTATAGAGGTATTTACCACAAGGTCAGATACTCTGGGCGGAGCAACCTTTATGGTGGTTTCAGCCGAACACCCAATAGTGAAAAATATCTTAGACAGCAAAAATAATGAAGAATTGATAGAGTTTTTAAAGGATTATGAAAAAGAAAAGATTCAAAATAGGTTTACAGTTGGTGTAAATGATAAAAAAGGCGTATCTCTTGGCATAACAGTTGTGAATCCGCTTACAAATGAAGATATTCAAGTCTTTGCCTCAAATTACGTTCTTATGAGCTACGGTACAGGAGCTGTGATGGGAGTTCCAGCTCACGATGCAAGGGATTTTGACTTTGCAAGGGAGAAAAATCTTCCTATTAAATACGTAATAAAGCCCGAAGATAAGGACGCCTGCGATGAGAGCAGTGTTTATGAAGATGAGGGAATTGTCGTAAATTCGCCTCATATCTCTGGGTTAAAGAGCTCAGATGCTAAAAAGAAGATTGTAGAGATGTTTCAAGAAGAAAAAATAGCAAAATTCGCCAAACAGATAAGGCTAAGAGACTGGCTCATATCAAGGCAAAGATATTGGGGCACTCCTATCCCAATAGTATATTGTGAGAAATGTGGAATTGTGCCTTTGAGCGAGAAGGATTTGCCAGTTATTCTGCCGACAAATGTCGAATTTACTGGAACAGGCGGATCTCCATTATCCAATATCGATGAGTTCGTAAATGTAAAATGTCCAATATGCGGATCGGATGCCAAGAGAGAGACCGACACAATGGACACGTTTGTCGACTCTTCATGGTACTATCTGAGGTTTTGCGATCCAAAAAATGTTACCGAACCCTTTTCTAAAGATAAAGCTAAGTACTGGATGAGCGTAGATCAATATATTGGTGGAGTCGAGCATGCAGTCCTTCATCTACTTTACTCAAGATTTTTCGTGAAGGTCTTAAGAGATTTAGGATTTTTGGAAATTGATGAGCCTTTTTCGAACCTTTTAACTCAGGGTATGGTCCTAAAAGAAGGCGAAAAGATGTCTAAATCAAAGGGAAATGTGGTAGACCCAGAAGAGATCCTTGCTACTTACGGCGCAGATACAGCTAGATTATTTATTCTTTTCGCGGCTCCGCCAGAAAAGGATCTTGAATGGAGCGACCAGGGTGTAGAGGGCGCTCACCGTTTTCTATCAAGGGTTTGGAGACTATTCCACGATAATATTGATTTGATAAAGGTCACAAAAGAGTTAACTTTCGATGATTTGAACAAAGATGAGGTCGATATCTACAAAAAATTAAACAAGACATTGTTAAAGGCTGGAAACGACATTGAGGACAAGTTTCATTTTAATACATCGATCGCTGCTCTGATGGAGTTCACGAATGAATTTTCTTTTTCTCTAAGGAACAAAAAAATAAGACCCGAGCTTGTTAAAAAGATATTTGAGACATTCACCATAATTCTTTCTGTATTTGCTCCACATATGTGCGAAGAAATATGGTCTGAAATGGGAAATAAAGACCTGATAAGTTCACAGAATTGGCCAGAAGTAGATACAAATTATCTTGAAGACGATATATGCGTGATTGCAATACAGATCAATGGAAAACTTAGAGACAAGATTATGGTAGAAAAAGATCAAACCGAAGACGTTATAGAAGATATGGTAATGTCGAGTCTCAGAGTGAAAAAGTTTATCGAGGGCAAGGATATCTTGAAGAAAATTTATGTAAAGAACAAGATTTTCAATATAGTGGTCAAATAGATATGACATGAAAGAAAAGCTATCTCTAATATTATCATTGATATTTGTAGCCTCTATCGTGGCTTATTGGGGTTTTAGCCAGGGATCGAATAATCCTGTAAATCCTATTGGCGAGACACAAAATAATCAAAGCAATCAATATGATGATAAAAGCAAGAGCAGCAAGGTAAAAATTAACTCTACTACAGCAGAAAAAGATATAGTTGTTCATATAAAGGGGGCTATAAAGAATCCTGGTGATTATCAGGTTCCCTATGGATCTAAGGTTCAAGATCTTATAATAGTTGCAGGGGGCTGTCTTGAGGGCGCCGACACATCAGGGTTGGCGCTAAACAAGAAGCTTAGGCAAAATCAGACTATCAAAGTGCCATTCGTTAGCTCTGGGTCAGCACATGGAACAATTGTGAATGTAAACTTGGCGTCATTGGAAGAGATTGATTCCTTGCCTGGCATTGGAAGGGCTACTGCAGAAAAGATAATCGATGAAAGAAATAAGTCGAAGTTTATTAATTTAGAGGACTTTAAACAGCGATTAAATTTTTCAAGTTCAAAGATTGAGAAGTTAAGAGGTTTTATAACCTTTTGATTTGGAGATATCCTTTACTTTTGCCTTCTTTTTCATTTTGCGCAGGCATATTTTTTTACTACAACTATTCAATTTTGGCACTTTTGGCTTATATCTTTACCTGTATGCTTTTTTTATTAATATCATTTGAATTTAAAAGGCTGGAATTTTATGTATTAATAACTACAATTTCCACATTACTCTTATTTAGCGGCTTGTTTCTTTCTTATTCTAAAGACCTAACTAAATTTAGCTATAAAAACTTTTTCTTCACCGCTACAGTAATAAATCAAAAAAATAATTTGCTGAAAGTATATCTTCATAGCCCAGATCCATTTGCTTCCAAGATTGAAAGAGTCATCTTTAGAGGAAAAACCAATTTTCAACAAGGAGATAATATTACAATTGACGGAGAGTCACTTGGCAATTCTATTATTTTGGCGACAAGAATTGAGAAAAATAGCTCCAACAACAAGTTATTTTTTAAACAGTATGTTGAAAATGCTATAAGACAAAATATTTCAGAGCAAGAGGGTATGGTCTTTGGCGCAATGCTATATGGGGACGATCTTTTTCAGCCGCCCAAAGAAGTTTATAACGCTTTTAACCGCACTGGACTTCTACACATACTTGTGGTGTCTGGAGCTCAGGTGTCGATGATATTTTCTATGTTCTTTTACTTTCTGAAGAGAATGTCGATGAATCCTGTCATGTCTTTTGTTATAATATCCTTTTTCACATCGCTATTTTGTTTAAATGTAGGCCTTGATCCGCCTGTGATGAGAGCTGGCTGTTTGATATTGTTTGTCGCATTAGCAGAGCTATTTAGATTTAACTATTCATCTTTTAACTTAACTTTGTTAGCATTAATATTGCTTCTTATATTCGAGCCTGTTTCACTGTTTGATATTAGTTTTCAATTAACATTTTTGTGTATATTTGCAATGTTTTTCGCAAGCGAGATAAGAAATAAACTAAACGTACATAATTATATAGCAGAGCTCTTTATACTATCATTCTCAGTATTTATATTCTTATTTCCTCCTATAGTAAACTATTTTAATAACCTTTCCCTTCTTGCGTTGTTTACAAATATCTTCATTACGCCCTTTTTAGAAATATTTATACTTATAGGATTTATATTGAGCTTTCTTATGACTATTTCTGGTATTTTTTCACAATATATTGGTCATTTTGTCACATACATGACAGATATAGTAATCTATATAATCAAAGGCTGGTCAAATATGCCCTTGTCTTCAGTCTTTTTCGCCAAAATACCCGCATTTAGCGTTTATCTATATTATTTAGTGTTGTTCTTAATAATTTTCAACAAATATAATTCTGTAATTTTTTATATTTTCTTAGGATCTGTGTTTTTCTCATTGATGGTCTTCAAACCTGACGACATAAAAGTATATAATGATAAAAAGGGTATAATTTTACAATCCAGTGAAGGAAGTTTCGAATTTTATAAGCAAATTGAAAATTGCAGCGTAAAAACGCCTACCAGTAAGTTTGTTATTTCAACCAATCAGATTTTCAAACCGTTGAAAGATGTAATTGTATTGTGCGAGAAAGATGGAGTTAAAATCTATCGTGATTATGAATTAATCTATCCAGATTCATATAATAATAAGTAGAGGTAAAAATGAAAAAGGCTGAGGGAAAAAATATCTTAGATTTCGACTTAAAGAACCTGTTTGTGGGGAATATTTCTTTATGGCAGGACTATCTTGTACCATATTTTCACGAACAAGACATCAATATTGTCGAGGTAGACAATGTAGAAGATATGATGAACAATTTCAGCTCATCTTCATTGTTTGGGGAAGAGCATATTTATTTTAAAACTATTGAGATTACAAAAGATACTGCTAAGTTAATCCTAAAGTTAAAGGCGTCTGATGATAAAAAATTATTTGCTGTGTGTGAAAAAATTAATGCTATGACCCTGAAAGGCCTTGAAAACAAGGGGATAAAAGTTTATAAAGAAGATCTCAATTTTGTAAATGCAGGCTTAAATAATTTTTTTAGTAAATATCAATTTAAATTTGATAAAAAAATTGCTAAAGACATCTACAACGGATACGATAAAAACTATGAATGGACGAAAAATGAACTTTTGAAAATATTTTTAGGCTCAGAATCTTCCATATCAGAATCAAGAAAGATATGGGATATATCAAAATATTTTTTTGAAGGTCAGACTGTCAGCGATATATCAATTTTTAATGTTAAGCCAGAAGAAGTATTTGTTCTGATAGAGGTTCTAAAAAAAGATTTGCTCTTGGGCTATTTCAATTTAAAATACCGCAACCTGTTAAAATCAGATCCTAGCAAAGCCTGGCAGCTAAAGCACATCCAATACACAAAAGTTACTCCTAAAAGGATAGGTGAAGTCCTATTAAGAGTAATAAAAACAGAAGGTCAACTGAAGTCTGGCCTTCTGTCCAACGATGACTCTTTAAATTTAGTTCTTAAGACTCTGTTTTCTGATTTAAAAAGTTATTGAGTTTTATTTGGAGTTGGGATTTCTTTCTAGAAGCTTTATTTTTATCATAGATATTGTTTTTCGCCAATCTGTCCACAGAGCTTACTGCTTTCTTAAAGAGATCTAAAACCTTTTCTCTTTGCTCTGCTGTGGCTTCAACTTGCAACAATTTTTCAAAATTTTTGATGCTAGTCTTGGTGGCAGATTTTACCGATTGGTTATGGTGTTTTTTTCTTAAGCTTTTTCTTAACTCTCTTGTAGCGGTTCTTGTAACTGGCATATAATTCCTCCATTTTCCCTTATCTAAAATTTTTAACGAATGTAAATTATAACATGTTATTTAAAGTCTGTCTTGTATATGATATCATTCCTTGTGTAACTTTGAAAGGAGGGTTTTTTTTGAACTTTGATGAATCGATTAAGTTAATTAAAAGAGGCACTGAAGAAATTATACCTTTTGACGATCTTGAAAAAAAGATTAAGTCAGGTAGAAAGCTAAATATTAAGCTGGGTATTGACCCTACAGCTCCCGATCTACATCTGGGGCATACCGTAGTGCTTAGTAAACTAAAGAGTTTTCAAGACCTTGGGCACAGAGTAATATTAATTATTGGTGATTTCACTACCTTGATCGGCGATCCGACTGGAAAATCAAAGACTAGGCCAGCCCTAAACGTAGAAGAAATCAATAAAAATGCTGAAACCTACAAAACTCAGGCTTTTAAAATATTGGACAAAGAAAAGACTACCATTAGATATAACTCAGAATGGTTGTCAAAAATAAGCCTTGAAGAGTTGATAAAACTGAGTGCAAAGTTTACTGTCGCCAGAATCCTTGAAAGGGAGACTTTTTCAGAGAGATTGAAAGCAAACGAACCTATCAGCCTTCATGAGATCTTGTATCCTTTGCTCCAGGCATACGATTCGGTGGCTATCAATGCTGATGTGGAGCTTGGCGGAACAGACCAGACGTTCAATCTCCTGATAGGCAGAGATCTAATGGAGAAAATGGGAATGGAACCTCAGGTGTGTCTTACTATGCCTATTATTGCAGGCCTTGACGGAAAGCAAAAAATGAGCAAAAGCCTTGGAAATTATGTCGGCATTGCTGAAGAGCCAAATACGATATTTGGTAAGCTGATGTCAATGCCAGATGAGCTGTTAAGACAATATTTTATCTTGCTTACCGATTTTACAGAAGATGAAATTTCTGTGCTGTTTAAAAAATATGAGAATCCAAAAGATATAAAAAAGGTTTTAGCCTTTGACATCACAAAAAGGTATTCTTCTGAGGAAGATGCTGCAAAGGCAAGGGAAAATTTCGAGACTGCATTCGAAAAAAGATCATTTCCAGATGATGCTGCAGAGTACAGATGGCCCTATGAAAGTGAAAATGAGGTATGGCTGCCAAAGCTTTTGGTCGATCTTGGACTCTTAAAGAGCACGAGCGAGGGGAAGAGACTTCTTGCTCAGGGAGCAATAGAGATTAACGAAGAAGCTATAAATGATGAGAAGTTTATAGTTAAAAAGGACAAATTTAAATTGAAAGTGGGCAGAAAAATTTTTGCAAGGATAGTCTAATGATTAATATTGGAATTGAACTATCAGACAAGAGATGTCTGCCAGAAAGAAAAACAGAAGGCAGTAGCGGATATGATATAAAGGCCTTTATCGATAGTCCTGTTGAAATCTTAAAAGGCGCGATAGGGTTAATATCGACTGGGATTAGGCTACAGATACCTACTGGTTACGAAGCGCAAATAAGGTCAAGAAGCGGCCTTGCACTAAAGGGCGTTTTCGTTTTAAATAGTCCTGGAACAATTGATTCTGACTATAGAGGCGAAGTAAAGATAATCTTGATTAACCTGGGAAATGATACATTTACTATCAATCCCTATGACAGAATAGCGCAGATGGTGTTTCAAAAGATTTACGGTGCACAATTTGTTTTTACTGAATTAGACGAAACCAAAAGGAATATTGGAGGTTTTGGACACACAGGCGTTTGAAATATTTGGTATAATTTGTTAAAATTCCCTATTCTATAATTATAAATTTTTCTGGAGGTGGAATTATTTCTGGACATTCCAAGTGGGCTAATATTAAACATAAGAAATCTAAAGAAGATGCTGTAAGAGGCAAGGTATTTACTAAGCTTGCAAGAGAGCTTACGATTGCTGCAAGGACAGGCGGCGGCAGTCCAGAAGCTAATGCAAGATTGAGAATTGCAATTGAAAAGGCAAAGAGCGTAAATATGCCTTCTGATAACATCAAGAGGGCGATCCAAAAGGGCACCGGCGAGCTCAACGACGGAGCGAACTATGAAGAAATGGTCTATGAAGGTTACGGTCCTTTAGGCATTGCAGTCCTAATGAACGTAACGACCGACAATAAAAATAGAACTGCTCCAGAGATTAGAAAAATTTTCTCAAAATCTGGCGGAAATATGGCTGACGCAGGGGCTGTAGCCTGGATGTTTTCAAGAAAAGGCGAGATCATTGTTGAGGGCGAAAACGAGGAAAAAATTATGGAATTGGCTCTTGACGAAGACCTTGCAATCGAAGATATAGAACAGGGAGACGGAGAAACTAAGGTCATTACTGAACCAGAAAATCTTTATCAGGTTCAAGGTAAACTAAAAGATGCTAATTTCAATATAGTAAATTGTGAAGTAGTAATGGTTCCATCTACTTATGTACAAGTTAGCAATATTTCAGAAGCAAAAAAGGTTCTTGGTTTCCTGGAGCAATTGGAAGAGCACGATGACGTCCAAAACGTATATGCTAATTTCGATATCCCAGAGAACATAATGGAGGAAATTGAGAAAGAAGAGTAGCAATCTCTTATGAAAGCTAAATTATGATAGTATTGGGAATTGATCCTGGCGTAGCCGATATAGGCTATGCAATCGTAAAAAAGGACCAGGGTATTTCTTTGGAAAGTTGCGGTTTGATACAGATTTACAATCGCACTCAGGATGAAAGATTGTGCGCTATATTTGATGAGCTGAGCTCTATTGTGGACAAGTATAGTCCTGATGCCTGCTCTGTCGAAAAGCTTTTCTATTTTAAGAATCAAAAAACAGTTATGGACGTGTCAGAAGGTAGAGGAGTAATAAAGTTGGTTTTGAGCAAAAAAAATATTTCATATAGGGAATACACGCCGAAAGAGGTAAAGCGTCTTATTTCTGGGAATGGTCTTGCCAATAAAGTACAGGTTAGGAAATCTGTAGAGTTCATATTGGGATCTGATTTTAGTAATCTCAGAGATGATGTAACGGACGCTATTGCTCTTGCGCTGGTATATTCAGACAATGATAGCATATATAGTAGGTAATTTACTTGGCTTTGTAGAAAATAGCATAATTGTTGAAAATAACGGCTTGGGATATTTGATAAAGCTCCCTCCATATCTTTTTGAAAAGAACAAGAATAGAAAAGGCGATATTTTAGAATTTTATATAAGTCATCAATTTATCGCAGAGTCACAACAGCTATTTGGTTTTGAGTCAATTCCCGATCTTGAGAGCTTCCAAAAACTTTTGAAAATTCACGGAATTGGCGTTAAGCTGGCGTTGCAAATAGTATCCTCTTTCAAGACCAATCCCACGTTGATAGTCGATCTAAAAAACGATAGGGTAAATTCGCTAAAGTCCATTCCTGGAGTTGGCGAGAAGACTGCAAAAAGAATATTCGATGAGCTTAAGGGCTGTTTCCCAGAGTTTTCTGATGTAAAGTTTGACGATAAAGCAAAATTAGCAGTAGATGCGCTGGTCTCTTTGGGAGTAACTTTTCAAAGGGCCAAGGAAGTGGTAATTGATACATTGAAAGATATTCCAGACATAAACATTCTTAAGAGCGAGGATATTATCACTATGGCTATCCAAAGGATAAGATGAACGTATTAAGGCCAAAATCATTTGATGAATATATAGGGCAGGAAAATATAAAAAAACTTTTGAAGATTTCTGTGGAGGCTGCCAAAAGCAGGAATGAGATGTTAGATCACATACTGTTATCTGGACCTCCTGGGCTGGGCAAAACAACTATAGCATCTATACTCGCTTACGAGATGGGTAAAAATTTTAAATTTGCTATAGCGTCAGCATTGCAAAAGCCAATAGACCTTGTGGGACTCTTAACGTCCATTGACAAAGATGGAAGCGTTTTATTTATAGATGAGATCCACAGATTGCCAAAAAACCTTGAAGAAATACTGTATGTATCGATGGAAGACTATATCGTAGACATAAGCGTTTCAAAAGGAATTGGCGCGCAAAGCGTTCGCCTAAATTTGCCGCCATTTACGCTAATCTGCGCTACCACAAAACCTGGCTCGCTTTCTTCTCCACTTATCGACAGGTTTGGAATTCACGGGTATTTCGAATTCTATCAAGAAGAAGAGCTCTCTTCTATTATCAAAAGATCTGCTGAATTTCTGGAGTTAGAGATTGAAGAAGAGGCATCCAATTTCTTAGCAAAGAGATCGAGATTTACCCCCAGGGTTGCAAATAAACTCTTAAGAAGAGTCAGAGATTATGTTCAGGTTAACAAAATCAAGTCAATAGATGTAATAGCAGCAGCAGAATCCTTAAAAATCATAAACATTGATGACCTGGGCTTAAATGACCTTGATAGAAAGTATCTACGCGCGCTAAAAGACATTTTCAAGGGCGGTCCTGCGGGGATAGATAATATTTCTCAGTTTTTAGGCGAGAGCGCTGAGACAATTGAAGACCTTTGTGAGCCATATCTCTTGAAGATTGATTTTGTTCAGAGAACCCCAAGGGGAAGGGTGTTAACTGAGAATGCTATAAATTATCTGGATAATACTTATTGTGAAAAATCTATTTGACACCGATAGATCAATTTGTCTTATCGATGCACACTCGGTAATTTATAGAGCTTATTATGCTATTCCAGAATTAAATTCTTCGAGCGGCATACCTACAAATGCCCTCTATGGCTTTATAAATATACTCTTGAAGCTAATAAAAGAAGAGGAGCCATATTCGGTCTTTGTAGCATTTGATTCCCCTGAGAAGACATTTAGACATGAAAGCTTCAAAGAATATAAGGCATCAAGGCCTAAAATGCCAGAATCTCTAATTTCACAGATTTTATTAATAAAAGAATTTTTAAGGCTGTTTAACATAGACTTTTATGAAATGCCCGGATATGAGAGCGATGATATTGTAGCCAGTATGGCAAAACAAGTTGTAGAGAGAGATTGTGATGCCTTGATACTGACTGGAGACTTTGATCTCTTGCAGCTGATAAACGAGAATATAAAGGTTCTTATTATGAAAAAGGGCATTAGCGAGGTAGAGAAATACGATTTATATAAATTTTTAGAGAAATTTGAAATTAATCCGATTCAGATCGTAGATATGAAGGCTTTATCAGGAGATTCTTCTGATGAGATTCCAGGCGTGAAGGGGATAGGGAAAAAGACGGCTATTGAGATATTGAAACAATTTGATACCGTAGAAGAGCTGTTGCAAAATATTGATCGGCTCAAGAATAAGAGATATAAAGAATTGATCTACGAAAATAAAGATAAAATTCTTTTTTATAAGTCTATAACTCTGCTGGACACAAACATTTCAATGGAAATTGACATCAGAGAAAAGCCATGGGAGGATCTCACAGAGGATCAAAAGATCTCACTTAGAAAATTTCTGGAAACGCTGGAGCTGAAAAGTATTCTTAAAAAGCTCTTCAGTTAAGCTTAAATTTTTAAACTTACTATAAGGTTTTTTTGCTAAATAAAATAATTTATTAGAAATTTACTTGATTATTTGGTTGGAAAAGACTATCATTTATATATAACTTATAGGGAGGTTGTGTGTGAATTATACTATAAGAATATGCGGTGAAGCAGGTCAGGGCATTCAAACTACAGGAGAGGGTTTTTCAAGACTTTTTAGCTCTTTGGGCTATAACGTCTTCTCCTTTCAGGATTATGAATCAAGGATAAGAGGGGGTCACAACTTTTATCAGATAACTTTTGGCACAGATGAAGTTTTTGCGCCTAAAAAATTCTTAGACTTAATCCTTACATTCGACAAAAGAGGCTTAGAGTATAAAGATTTGCTGCAGAGGGGCGGCATTGTAATTTATGACGCTGATTCTCTAAAGCAATCTGAATCAGATGAAAGATTTATAAATTGCCCCTTCAGGGGGATGCTAAAGGATGCAGGACTTAAAAATATATTTGAAAATGTTCTATCATTTGCGCTGGTATCAAATATATTTTCGATTGATAAGAAATATGTCTATAAAGTTATTCAAGATATTTTCTCTGATAAGTCAGAAGAGATATTAGCTCAAAATATGAAGGCAATAAATATTGGATATACTTATGATATAAAAAAGAAAATAGGTTTGGCGCCTTCTAACAGCGATAGCAAGATTTTATTGGATGGGGTAAAAGGAGTAGGCATAGGAGCTATAGGTTCAGGCTGCAAATTTTATTCAGCTTATCCTATGACACCCTCTACAGGGGTATTTCAGTATGTGGGGGCAAATGCTGAAAAGTATAACATTGTAGTTGAACAGGCTGAAGATGAATTGAGCGCTATAAACATGACTCTTGGCGCGTCTTTTGCGGGTGTACGGGCAATGACAGGCACATCTGGAGGAGGCTTTGCCCTTATGAACGAAGCCCTATCTCTCTCTGGGATGACAGAAACACCGATAGTGATGCTTCTTTCCCAGCGCCCCGGTCCTGCAACAGGTTTTCCAACCAGAACAGAACAGGGAGAATTGCTGTATGCAATACATGCGGGGCATGGAGACTTTCCGAAAGTCGTCTTTGCGCCTGGAGATCCGCTCGAGTGCGCTCTTCTTACAAACAAGGCATTTGATTTAGCTGAAAAATATCAGATACCCGCTATAGTTTTGACGGATCAGCATCTGGTAGATTCTTTGTACTCTTATGAAAAAGATCTAAAAATTGATCTGAAAAATCAAGACTATAGGCTCAGATCGGCAGAATTTGAGAGCTATCAGGATTACAAAAGACATAAATTTTTAGATCTTAATAAGGAGAATCCACTTAGCCCATTAGCTGTTCCAGGAGACAGCAAACAGTTGGTATTTACAGATAGCGATGAGCACGACGAAGAGGGTCACATAACTGAAGATGGCGAAGTAAGAAAGAAACAGCTGGAGAGGAGATACTTTTGGAAGATTGAAAACATTCGAAAAGAGATGTCCCCTCCAAGAATCTATGGCAATAAAAATTCTAAGATAGTATTGGTTGGATTTGGGTCAAATCTTGGAATACTTAAAGAAATTGCGAACAACAAAAAATTGTCAATCTGCGCCATACACTACAGCGAGATCTTCCCACTCCCGCTAAGAGAAAACTCTGAAGAAGCTCTAAATAAGATGCTCAACGCTTACATAACCATATGCATCGAGAATAACGCCTCTGGACAGTTTCAAAAACTGATCGAATCTGAATATAGATTAAAATTTTCTAATAACATAAGAAAATTTGACGGTAGGCCTTTTAATTACGACGAGGTTTTGGAGGGTATATATGCAATCATATAAGGATTTTGACAACGGTATAAGCCCTGCCTGGTGTCCAGGGTGCGGAAATTTTGGAATTTTAGACGCCTTTAAAAAAGCCCTTTTCGAGCTAAAGCTTGATCCTCACGAAATTACGTTGGTTTCAGGAATAGGTCAGTCGAGCAAAATGCCACATTATCTAAAATGCAATGGTTTCAACGGTCTACACGGAAGATCTCTGCCAGTAGCTACTGGCGTTAGCGTGGCCAATCACAAACAAAAGGTAATAGTTTTTGGAGGAGACGGGGATACCTATGGAGAAGGCGGAAATCATCTCTTGCACGCATTCAGAAGGAATCCAAATATAACGCTTTTCGTCCACAACAACGAAGTATATGGCCTCACCAAGGGGCAGGCGTCTCCCACCACAGAATTTGGCAGACATACAAAGGCCCAACCTTTTGGAGCACTTTCTGAACCTCTGAATCCTCTGGCATTGGCTATTGCGATGGATTGCTCATTTGTAGCAAGGAGCTTCTCTGGCAGACTGGATCACCTTAAAGAGATTATGAAGATGGCTATAATGCACGAAGGATTCGCCCTTGTGGATATACTTCAAATATGCGTAAGCTTCAATAAAGTAAATAGCTTTGACTGGTATAAAAACAGAATTTATGAATTCAGTGCTGATTACGAGCTTAATGACAAACTCAAGGCATTTGAAAAATCTCAAGAATTTGGAGACAAAATTCCACTTGGGGTATTTTATTCTAATTCAAGGCCAACTTTTGAAAAAAATATGCCCGTAATAAGAGATAATACACTTGTTTCAATGCAAAATTTTCCTGACATAAAGTCTCTGATATGTTAAAGTTTGACTTTTTTATTCAGGCTCATCTTACAGAGAGGTGTAACCTCAGGTGTAAGCACTGTTATCAAGAAAATCAAATAAGTGAACTAAAGTTCGACGATTGGAAAAGATTCTTCACATACAGTAAAGATTTAATCAGAGAATGGGAGGCTAAATATGATATTGAGATCCCCCTTCTAATAAAGCTAACTGGTGGCGAGCCCTTTTTAAGAGAGGACTTTTTTGATATTGTAAAATTTTTAAATGAGATTGATATTGAGCCATACGTTCTTACAAATGGTACTCTCATTGATAAAGATATGATTTCTAATTTAAAAAAATTTAGATTTGATGGATTTCAGATAAGCTTGGAAGGATGCAAGGATACCCATGATAGTATTAGAGGAGAGGGCACTTTTGCGAAAGTTAAAGAATCAGTAAAACTTCTGAAGGAAGAGAACTTTAAGGTAGTTTTGAAGACTACCATATCAAAGCTAAATCATAAAAATTTAGATGACTTGATAGATATCTCAAATGAGTGGAAGGTGGATGGACTGGGGTTTTCAAGATTGGTCCCTATTGGCAGCGGCTCAAAGCTGCACGACGATATGCTTTCAAGTTCAGAGCTGAAAGAATTCTATTTGACATTGAAATCAAAAAATATAACATCATTTGAATTGTTGGTAGAGGATCCCCTTGGAGTTTGCGTGCTGGATGACGAGTTCGAAGATAAGATAGATACTGTAGGCGGCTGTTCGGCTGGATTCTCAAGCATAACAGTTCTATCTGATGGCGAGATAGTACCCTGTAGAAGGATGCCTATTTCTTTAGGAAATATACTGAAAGATGATCTAAGAGAAATCTGGTCTGATAATGAAGTATTGCTATCTCTAAGGGAAAAGGACAGCTATAAAAATGGCTGCAACAGCTGCCTGTATTGGAATATATGCAGGGGTTGCAGGGCGATAGCGTATTCTTTGTCAAAAGATAAACAGGGCTGGCTGGACAAAGACCCTCAGTGCTTTTTCGCTGAGTCTTTGATAAAATAATGGATAACAAAGGAGGTGATAAAAATGAAGAAAGAGTTTGATAAGAAGACTCTTGAAAAAGAGACAGACTTCTGGAATAAGATTAAGGATAATCTTAAGAAAGGTTCTGGAAAAGTCTGCCGCAAGTGAAAGAGCTGATAGGAGATCGTGCAGCTGTCAGTTTGGCAGCTAATATGAGTGTTCCATTTACAGTTCAAATACACATCACTGAAAGGTGCAATTTGAACTGCAGGCACTGTTATCAAGAAAATGAAATATCCGATGAGATGAGTCTGAAAGAAATTGAAGACATCACGGAAGAAATATTTGAAGTAGTTCATGATTGGGCAGAGAAGTCGCAAATCACTTTTCTGCCCAATATAAATTTATTAGGGGGAGAGGTTTTTGTAAGAAGAGATTGGGAAGAGATTTTAGATTTTTTTTCTAAAGAACACATAGAGTACTATATACTTACCAATGCTACTCTGATAGACAGAGATGTCGCAAGAAAGCTTAAGGATTATCACGTATCTGCGGTACAGGTCAGTCTGGATGGTCCTGAAAAAATTCATGACTATATTAGGGGTCAAGGTTCATTTGAAAAAGCTGTTATCGGCATAAATAACCTTATAGAAAATGAAATTGACGTAACTTTGAACACTACAATTTCTAAAATTAACTATGAATCTTTTCAGGATCTATTTCAAGTTGCCAAAAGTCTGCAAGTTAGTGGACTGGTCTTCTCAAGGCTGGTCCCAACTGGGCACTCGCAAGATAGCAAGGATTTAATATTAAGCAAAGAAGAGTTGAGATCGATTTATAATTTTGTTAAGGAAAATAACAAGATTTCTGATTTTAAAGTAAACACAGGCGATCCGATCGCTTCCTTATACATCGATTGTGAATCAACATATGGTTTTGGCGGTTGCGCAGCAGGATTTGCAGGGATAACTGTTTTAAGCGATGCAACGGTTGTTCCTTGCAGGAGGTTAAAGATCCCTCTTGGTAATCTAAGAAGGGATTCATTTAGGGAGATATGGGCTAATTCTGAGGTATTAAATAAGCTCAGGGATCAAGAAAATTATTTCGGAAAATGCAAGGAATGTTCTGAATTTATGAAATGTAGAGGCTGCAGGGCGGTATGTTTCGCTCTATCGACAAGAGAAGAGGATAGATATTTAGATGAAGATCCTCAGTGCATCTTTTGACTTAAAATTTTTCAAAAATGTTTGGTTTGAAAAGCGCTACATATATAAAGAATATTGAAAACAACGTGCTAATAATTCTCACGTAAAGACTAAAAGGAAATGAAAAAGCCACTATCAAAAGTATGGCTACGGTAATTAACATAATAGCTCTAATTGATTTTGGCATAGATTCCTCCCTGATAATAATTTTTATTATTTAAATTTTAACATTTTAAGTATAAAATTGAAATATGTTTATTAATATAAAAAAGGAGTGATAATATGGGAATTATTGACGAAAAGGTAAAAAATTCTTTAAAAGAGAGCTTCGTGATATTGAAGGACAATGTAAATATAAAGGTTTTTTTGCCAGAGGTAAAAGATCAATTTTATGAATATACTAAAGAAATTTTTGAGGTTTTGCCAGAAGTTTCAGAGAAAATTTCAGTTCAGTTTATATCAAAAAGTGACTTGCCCTCAAATCTTATAGATGAAGAAATAAAGTGCCCTATAGTTATATTTGACGACGAAAAGCTTGACGCAATATTCGTGGGAACGCCTATTGGGGAAGAGGCCCACACATTGGTAAACGCTATTTTAGTTATTTCTGGAGCTAAACAATTCCTGGCTGACAAAGATATTTCGTTAATTAGCGACGTGAAAAAAGAAACAGTTGTAGAGGTTTATGTGAGCCCTACCTGTCCATATTGTCCTCAACAAGCTATTATGGCCATTAGCGCAAGTGCGGTTAACAGAAATATCAAGACAAGAATAGTAGAAATATTTGAAAATAAAGATATTGCTCAAAAAAAGGCTATTAGATCTGTGCCAGTTACTTATGTAGATAATGAACAGGTAGCAGTAGGCCTTCAGTCAAATGAAGAATTTATACTATCATTGATAGGCAAGGACGTTCAGGAACTACTTCACAACGATAAAGACAAGGCAAAAGAATTTGACTTAACAATAGTAGGGGCAGGTCCTGCAGGGCTTTCTGCTGCAATATACGCGAGAAGATCAGGACTTTCTGTGGGTATTTTTGAGGGTGAGATGGTAGGAGGTCAAGTACTGACTACTCCTCAGGTGGAAAATTATCCTGGATTCATCGACATCACTGGCAAATCTTTGGTAGATATCTTGACGCAGCATGCACTAAATTATGTGAATATCAGTATTGGTGAGGAAGTTAAAAAGATCAATAAAGCAGAGGATTATTTTGAAGTAATCACATCCGATGGCTCATATAAATCAAAGGCAATATTGATAGCAAGCGGTGCCTCCAAGAAAAAGTTAAACGTTCCGGGTGAAGATTCTTTCTATGCCAAAGGAGTAAGCTACTGCGCGCTTTGTGATGGATATTTTTATAAAGGAAAGAAGGTATTTCTCGTAGGAGGAGGAAATACATCTTTAACTGATGCAATATATCTTAAAAATGTCGGAGTTGACGTAACGCTTATTCATAGAAGAGATACTCTAAGGGCTGAAAAATATCTTCAAGATTCATTTTTCAAGCTTGGAATAGAGGTTATATGGAACAGCGAGGTAAAAGAAATCTTAGGGAAAAATTCGATTGAGTTTATTAAGATTGTAAATAACATTACAGGTGAAGAGCAGACCATTGCCCTTGATGGGCTGTTTGTAGCAGTTGGTTATATGCCAAACAATTCACTGGCAAAGGACTTAGGCGTTCAGATTGACGAAGAGGGCTATATAAAGGTCGATAGAAAAATGAGAACCAACGTTCACAGAGTATACGCAGCAGGCGATATAGTAGGAGGGGAAAAACAAATTGTAGTAGCAGTCTCAAGGGGCGCTATAGCTGCCACATCTGCATTTGAAGATATATTGTCGCCTTATTGGCTGAAAAAATAAAATAATTTGAAATTTTCTTTATTTTTAGAGGGATATGTTGAATAGCCCTCTAAAAGCTTAATTAATTCGGAATACATAGTTTAGGTTTTTTGAGAAAAAACTATTAGACGATAGTAACTAAGTATTACAAACAGCGTTGAATGTTTAAACGAAGAAATATGCCGTGGAAAAAAATACAACGCATATTTCCGAACGAGACTTCAGCCAAAAGGCTAATAGGTGCACTTTTAATGGAGCAAGATGAATTATGGTCTAAAGGTTATAAATACTTTGATATGGATGAATATTGGTAATGGAAGTGCAAATTTGAATTGACTTTAACAAGTAGAATCTATCTATCAAAGAGATTTAATATCGCATAACCCACTTTACTTTACAGCTATTGTATTTAAGGTATATCTAAACTAAATCTAAAAAGAATATGGAGGGTATAATATGGAAAAATAATTTAGAGGAAAAAAGAACTTTTCTTGACATCGAATAAGTAAGATTTATTATTTTGAAATAAGGCCAACCATAATTGATTCTGTCATAAGACGATTTTACAGAAAAAAATAGTACTTAATCGTTACTAAAATCAATTTTCTAATTTTATTTAGGGTTTATAATATTTTCATTATGAAATGCATTAATTATTAAGTATATAAAATACTTAAAGGGAGATTTTATGTTCGACAAAAATTATTATGAAATATTGGGTTTAAGTAGAAATGCAACATATGAAAAAATTAGACAAGCCTATATAAATTTGTCAAAAAAATATCATCCAGATATAAACCAAACTGATCCAAATGCAGAAGAAAAAATGAAGTTAATAAATGAAGCCTATTTCATACTTTCAAACTCTATAAAGAGACAAGATTACAATCGTTTTGGTTTTTACCAAGAAATTCAAACAAAGGGTGACCTTATCGAGCATACATCAGAAATTTTAAGAACTATTCAAAGCAAAATGCACGAACATGGATTAGATAATTTGTTTGAAGAGATATATAAAATTCTTTTAGATGAATCAAATCCAAAAAAGAAAGAGGAAATAAAAAAGTTAATTATTGATTTTGGAAAGTTAAAAAGTTTTTCAATTATAGCTAAATTAATAAAAATTATTTCTGAAAAAAAATAATAAATAATTAGCAAAGAGGCTGGAAGATGTTTTAAGGTATCATTGTAAGTCTAATTTGTTGCTAAAAAAATTAAAAGCTATTTATTAATTATTTTTTTACTATAACTTAAAGATAAAAAGAATTGTGATATAATATCAAATATTGTTTTTCCTATTTGTTTATAAACTTTTTTAATTAGGGGAGCCTGGTGTGTAAGACAGAAAACAGCCTTGATCTGAGCTTAGATAATTTCAAGTTTATTTTTGAAAATATTGAGGTAGGTTTTTGTATTTATGATGCACAGATAAATAAGATAATATTTGCTAATAAATATTTCTCTGTACTAGTAAACTTAGAAATAGAAGAGATACTTGGCTTAGAAGACCCTCTTACTCTTTTAGACCCAAATTACTTTGATTATTTCAATAAATATATGAACATTTTATTAAATAACTTAGACGAGAGTGATTTTGGTAAAAAATACATAAGGCTTAGGAGAATAAAAAAATCAACTTTCGTTCGCACAAAATTTAGGATGCTTAAATTCGAACAGGGTGGAAAAAAGTTTTTGCTCATTAGCGCTTTTAATATTACAGACCTTTTTAAACGAATGGATAAACTTGATGATAAAGCTCAAACGGATTCTCTAACTGGAATATGTAATAGATTTTCTCTGGAAGATAAGTTCAAAGAAATATCTCAAACAGAATGTTCTTTTGGGGCAATAATGTTCGATATAGATAACTTTAAACATTTTAACGACACGTTCGGGCATAACAAAGGGGATGAAATATTAAAGA